>CAYNMH010000001.1:0-30688 GCA_964398145.1 uncultured Flavimarina sp.
AACCAGGGACACACGGATTTTCAGTCCGTTGCTCTACCAACTGAGCTAAGGTACCTCGCCAAAGCGGCTGCAAATATAGAACCCTATTTTTAACTGTACAACACTTCTGTCTAAAATTCCTTAAAAATTTTTCGCAGCTTTTCTTAATTCAATGAGTGCTAGGCTTTGAGTATTTGTATTTTTGCAAAAATTTTCAGGCATGACCATATTAGCCATCGATTTTGGAAATACCCGTGTAAAATTCGGTCTTTTTAAAGGACATATTTTACAAACTACGGAGATCGCTTCTCAGCAAATGGTTGAAAAAACCTTTCTTGGCTTACACGAGCATCATAATCCAGATCAAATTGTGTTTTGTGCATCGGGCAATTCAAAAGATTTTGTCACGTTTCTAAAAAAAAGAGGTCTTTCGTATGAGGTTATTGATGCTAACACGCAGGTTCCTTATACTAACTTATATAAAACCCCTGAAACTCTGGGTTTAGACCGTAAAGTTCTTATGGTTGCCGCCTTTAAGGAGTTTCCCGGGGAAAATATATTGGTCATTGATGCAGGGACGTGTATAACCTACGATTTTAAAAATAATCAGGATGCGTATCTGGGAGGCGCAATTTCTCCGGGTTTGCAGATGCGCTTTAAAGCGATGCATGAATTTACGGCTAAATTGCCTGAGCTTGAGATCTCGACAGCGGAAGTTGCACTTATTGGCGACACCACTTTTAATGCTATGCAATCTGGAGTGGTAAACGGTGTAGTGGCAGAACTAGAAGGTTTTATTGATAAATACAAACAGGAATACAGCGACTTAAAGATTATTTTAACAGGAGGAGACGGGCTATTTTTGTCTGATAGATTAAAAAATGGCATATTTGCGGACTCAAATTTTCTCCTGAAAGGACTCAATTATATAGTGGAATTTAAAAGGACTTAATGATCAAAAGAATTTTAATTGTTGTTTTAATAGGTTTAACAGCAGCAGGCTGGGCACAGGAGGGAAATTCATCACCATATTCGTTTTACGGTTTAGGCCTGCCCAATTTTAGAGGTTCTGTAGAGAACCAGGCTATGGGTGGTATTAGCATTTTGGGAGACAGTATTCATACTAATTTTAGAAATCCTGCAGGTTATGGGGCTTTAAAGCTTACAAATTTTGCTCTAGCCGGTAACCATACAGAGACTAACCTAACTTCTGATCAGGGGAGCGGTAGCACAACTTCTACAACTATCGATTATTTATCACTTTCTTTTCCGGTTTCCAGAAAACTGGGTGTAGGCTTTGGGCTTATTCCAGAAACTTCTGTTGACTATGCTAATCTGAACGTTACAGACGAGCAAATAAATCAATATAACGGAAGAGGTGGCGTGACACGTGCATTTTTAGCTGCCGGGATGGAGCTTTTTAAAGGATTCCGTTTAGGTGGGGAAGCGAGCTATAATTTTGGAAACCTCCGCAATGAGATCATTCAGGCAGATGCAAATCAGCAATATGCAATCCGTGAGATAGACCGCTCAGATGTGAGTGGGTTTACTTATAATCTGGGGCTTCAATACGAACAAAGTCTCGGAAAGGGTTACTTATTATATACTTCAGCGACTTTTCAGCCTGAAACTTCTTTGACCTTAGAAAATAACCGGTCTTTACAGTCGGTTTTATATTCTGCTGCAGATCGTTCAGTGCCTCAGGGAGGAGTTATAGAATCGCAGGATTTTCGTCTCGCAGACTCAGAAATGATCATCCCTAATACCTATTCATTAGGTTTGGGGACAGGGCAGCGCAACGTCTGGTTTGCAGGTGCGCAGGCCGAGTTTTCAGAAACCAGCAAAACTACCAACAGGTCTTTTATATTACCAAATACTACCTATCAGGACTCTTATAAATACCGCCTGGGTGGTTATTTTATTCCAGATTATAACTCCATTACAAGTTACTTTAGCAGAGTAACTTATCGCCTGGGGGCGCGTTATGAAGAGAGCGGGTTGTATATACAAAATGAATCGATTGATGAGTTTGGCATATCTTTTGGACTTGGATTACCGTTAGGACGTGGATTTAGTAATGCCAACTTGACATTTGAATACGGTCAGCGTGGGACGACCAACGCAGGCTTAGTAAAAGAAGATTTTTTCAAAGTTGGAATTAGTTTATCGTTAAACCCACTTAGACCGTGGTTTGTGCCTAACAAATACAACTAAAATTCTTATTATTGCTATTAAAACCTTTCAAACGATGAAAACTAAATTTAAATTACTTTTTGTAGCTCTACTTGGAGCGATAAGTTTTGCCAGCGCGCAGGCTACAGAAGAGTGTGTGACAACAATGTCTATATTTTCGGAGCACGCTAAAGTTAAAAATTATGATGCGGCTTACGAGCCATTTATGAAATTGCGTAAAGACTGCCCCACAACTTCATTTGCATTATATCAATATGGGGAGCGTATCCTTAAAGATAAAATCGGAAAATCTACCGGTGCAGAGCAAAAAGCATTCTTAGACGACCTTCAAAAGATGTATCAGGAAAAGAATACCCATTTTGCCAGCAAAACCAATGAAGGTGAGGATTTATCAGAGCTTGCTTTGGTAATGTACGAAAACAAAATTGGCACGGCTCAGGAGCAATATGACCTTTTCAAAAAAGCATGGGATACCGATAAAGATACTTTTAAGAATGCAAAAGGTCTTTATGTATTCTTTAATCTTGCAGTAGGTTTACAAGAAGCTGGAAAAATAGAACTTCAGGAAGTTTTTGATTTGTATGATGGTATTCAGGGTCAAATCACCACGATCCAGAACAATTATGCGACAGATATGGAGAAAATTATGGAGAAGAATGAAGCTGGTACAGCACTTTCTGCGCAAGAAAAACGCACAGAGCAAGTGGCAGAAGTGAATCTCTCTAATTATTCTAAAGTTTCTTCCGGAGTTAATGGTATGCTAGGTAAGCTTGCAGACTGTGATCGTCTGATTCCTTTCTATCAAGCTGATTTTGAAGCTAAGAAAAATGATGCAGCCTGGGTAAGAGGTGCTGCGGGACGTTTGGTTTCTAAAGAATGTACAGACAGTGAGTTGTTTGTAAGTCTCGTTGAGCAATTAAACAGTTTAGAACCCTCGGCAAAAACTTCGTTCTACTTAGGCCGTCTTGCCGAGCAACGTGGCGAGAGTGCAAAAGCGCTTGAATATTATGAAGAATCTGCAGAACGTCAGACAGACCCTGCTGAAAAAGCTAAAGTATATTACCGTTTAGGTGAAAACTTTAGAGATAAAGGAAATTACCCAAGAGCGCGTACCTATTATCAAAAAGCAGTTGCATCTCAGCCTTCTATGGGTATTGTGTACCTGAGAATCGCAGATATGTATGCCAAGAGTGCTAACAACTGTGGTGAAACTCGTTTTGATAAACTGGCAGTTTATTGGTTAGCTGCAGATACCGCAGCAAAAGCCGGTCGTATTGATCCTTCACTTGCCGATACCGCAGCTAAAACTGCCGCGGCATACAGAGGATTAGCACCTACTCGGGAGATGATTTTTAATGGAGGTAACGCCGGCCAACGTATCACCTTCTCCTGTTGGATAGGAGGAAGTGTAGTAGTGCCTAACTTATAAGTGAGAACGAAATCACAACATATAATCTTAAACTTAGTCACAGCTTTTGCTGTGACTTTGTTTTTTAGCTGCGGAAATAACACCGGAGAAATTCAGCAATTTAATCAGCGGTCTGATGGTCCCTCTGCTGAAGGGGAAGGTGTATTGCTTAAGTACACCGACTCAGGCAGAGTAGTAGCCACTTTAAAGACGCCTTTAATTATTGAGTATGGGCTGGTCGATTTTCCATATGAAGAGTTTCCCGAAGGCGTGGAGGTTACTTTTATTGATGATAATAAGAAAGAGAATTACATCACCTCAGACTATGCGATTCGGTATAAGCGTTCAAACCTTATTGATTTACGTAAAAACGTGGTTTTAATTACGAGCGACTCTACGCGACTTGATGCTTCTCAGCTGTTCTGGAGCCAAAAGGATGAATGGGTGTTCACCGATAAGCCCTATACCATTAAATTTCCCGATGATTCTTATAACAAAGGGGATCTTTTTGATAGCAGTCAGGACTTTAAAAATTTTATATCTTTGGATAACCAAAGCCGTATGTACATTAAAGACAACGCTACAGAAGCTCCCAAAGACAGCATCAACTAATGTCAAAATACTTTAAATACTTCGAATACGCCTATCTGTTTTTTGCTGCATTATTCTTATTTGAAGCAATACGGATCTGGAATGAAGAACCCTCAAAAGCCTATTTATTTCTATTTTTTGTAGTGGTCGCCGTAGGCATGTATTTTTTTAAACGCCGGTTTAGAAAAAAATACGAGCAGCGCAATCAAAACTAAATATGGAAACCGAAATCCTCATCATTATTGTTTCTTTAATCCTGTCTGCTTTTTTTTCGGGGATGGAAATTGCTTATGTGTCTTCAAATAAAATTCACATAGAGATTGAAAAGAAGCAAAATGACCTAATCGCAAAAGTGCTTACGAGATTAACGGAAAGACCTTCCAAATTTATAGCTACCATGCTCGTGGGTAATAACCTGGCCCTTGTGGTTTATGCGTACTATATGGGTGTCCTATTACAGAACTGGCTGGAAATAGCCGATTTTGGCTATCCCTGGCTAACCGGTTTTTTTGTGGAGTTTAGTTTGCTTACCCAGACGATTATTTCGACACTTTTGGTGCTCATAACGGCAGAATTTCTTCCTAAAGTATTTTTTCAGATCTATGCGAATACACTCCTGAAGCTTTTTGCAATACCGGCTTATCTGTTTTATGTGGCCTTTAGTTTTATCTCTTCCTTTATTATTTGGATTTCCGATAAAGTGCTCAAGAAGTTCTTTAAAACCGAAGGAGACGAAGTGCAGCTTGCTTTTACTAAAGTGGAACTGGGAAATTACATTACGGAGCAAATTGAGTCTGTAGAAACTAACGAAGAACTGGATTCGGAAATACAGATTTTTCAAAATGCACTGGAATTTTCTGAAGTGAAATCTCGCGAGGTAATGATTCCACGCACCGAGATTGTTGCAGTTGACCGGGAGGATACCCTGGCCGAATTGCGTGAGTTGTTTACCGAAACCGGACTATCTAAGATTTTGGTTTACCAAAATTCTATAGATGATATCGTGGGTTATGTGCATTCCTTTGAGCTTTTTAAAAAGCCGAAGAGCCTCGAGGATGTGTTGATGCCGGTCATTTTCGTCCCGGAAACCATGCTGGTTAAAGACGTCCTGAGTATTCTTATCAAGAAGCGAAAAAGTATTGCGGTAGTTATAGATGAATACGGTGGTACAAGCGGAATGATGACTGTTGAAGATATTGTGGAAGAGCTATTTGGAGAGATTGAAGACGAGCACGATAGTGTGCTTTTGATTGAAGAGGAACTGAGCGAAAATGTCTATAAATTCTCGGCTAGACTTGAAGTAGATTATATTAATGAGACCTATAAACTAGAGCTTCCCGAAGATGAAAACTATGAAACCCTGGGCGGACTCATAGTTAACCACACCGAAGGTATACCGGAGGAGAATGATGTCATTGATATTGAAGGCTATCAGTTTCACATTTTACAAACCAGTAATACAAAGATTGAACTGGTGCAGGTGCGTGTCATAGATGGGGATTGAATCTCACATTTTTCATTTTCCTAATAAGTATCTTTCAGTTTTGCTTTCCAAAATTTGTAATCTCCCTCAAGGCAGTTTTTTATCCCGGTATTTTGCCCGGTTAACATTTTATTTTTTCATTTAAAATGGTATTTTCGCCCACTATTTGACAAACACATAAAAAATGGCAGTTTTAAACAAAATTAGACAACGGTCTGTTTTCCTTATTGCAATTATTGCATTGGCTTTATTTGCATTTGTATTGGCCGATGTATTTCAAAACGGTGGTTTTTCTACCCAAAAATCACAGCGTATAATCGGTTCGGTTAATGATGAGGATATCGATCAGCAGGAATTTGCAAGCCGGGTAGAGGCACAAACTGCGCGTTATGGAGGTAATATTACAAGTACTCAGGCAGTAAATGCAGCCTGGGAAGAAGAACTGCGCCGTATTTTGCTTGATGAGCAATACGAAGAGTTGGGTATTAGCATAGAGCAGGATCGTATCAACGATTTGCTTAAAGAGGCTTTGCAAAATGATCCTAACTTTCAGACTGACGGTGTTTTTAGCGAGCAGAAACTGCGCGAGTATATAGCCACACTAAAATCTACCAATCAGGTGGCTTACGATCAATGGGTGGCTTACGAAAAGCAATTGGCTAAAAATGAGCAGCAGCAAATTTATTTTGACCTTATCAAAGCAGGTATCAACACAAGCTTTAAAGAAGGTAAGATGGCTTACGATATGGAAAATAACCTGCGTGACATTCAGTTTGTACAAGTGCCTTACACCTCAATAGAAGACGATAAAGTAACGGTGACTAAAGAGGATATCGAAGCTTACATCGAAGATCACAAAGAGGAATATAAAGCTGAAGCTTCTCGCAACCTGCGTTATGTGCTTTTTTCTGAAGATGCAACGCTTACCGATGAAGATACTATTAAATCTTCGGTAGCTAAGCTGCTTAATGACCGTTTGGTGTATACCGCAGCTACCAAGACTAATGATACCGCACGGGGACTTATTAAAACCAATAACTATGAAGATTTCGTAAACGAAAATTCAGACCTTCGTTACAATGATATGTTCCTGTTTAAAAGGGAGTTACCTGCTGAAGTTTCAGATGAACTTTGGGCACTTAATGAAGGAGAAGTTTTTGGTCCTTATAAAGATAATGGCTTCTATAAAATTTCTAAAGTCGTTGCTGTAACTCAGATCCCAGACTCTGTACAATCATCTCATATTTTATTGACTTACCAGGGTCTTCAAAATGCCGGTGCTCAAACCCGTACCAAAGCTGAAGCTAAAAGCCTTGCAGATAGTCTTGCTGCTGTTATTAAGGCTACGCCTTCAAAAATGGCAGAGCTGGCTCCTGAGTTTTCGGCGGATGGTAGTAAAGAAAAAGGTGGAGATTTAGGTTATGTTACTAAAGGTCGTTTTGTTAAGCCATTCAATGATTTTGTATTTGAAGGAAACACCGGTGATGTAGGTGTGGTAGAATCTCAGTATGGTTATCATATTATCAGGATTGATGATCAGAAAAATAAACAGCAAGCTATCAAATTAGCAACTGTAGCTAAAGAAATTACCCCTTCTCAAAAAACCATTAACGATGTATTCAACCAGACTACAAAGTTTCAAATGGCTGTAACCGAAAACAAGAACGGTTTTGAAGATATTGCAAAAGAGAATAACTATACCGTTCGCCCGGTTAATAATGTAAAAGCACTTGATGAAACCATCCCGGGACAGGGAAGTCAGCGTGAAATCATTCGCTGGGCATTTGATGAAGATCGTAAAACCGGAGACGTGAACCGCTTTGCTGTTGAAGGAGGCTATTTAGTGGTTCAGGTGACCAGAAAGTCTGAAAAAGGACTTATGTCTGTTGACGAAGCTTCACCACGAGTTACTCCTATTCTGCGCAATGAGAAAAAAGCAGCGATGATAAAAGAAAAGATATCAGGATCTGATCTTAATGCTATCGCTAGTGCAAATGGAGTGAGCGTGCAGTCTTCAAATGGGGTAAACCTTAAAAATCCAACCCTTGCGGGTGCCGGTACAGAACCTAAAGTAGTAGGTGCAGCATTTGGTCTTGAGAAAGATGAGGTTTCTAAACCCATTGAGGGCAACAAAGGCGTTTATGTGGTTAAAGTGACTCAAATTACTCCTGCTCGTGAATTGGACAATTATGCCAGTTTTGCTATCCAAAAGCAAAATGCAGACCGTGCTTCTGCAAATGGCCGGGTATATCAGGCACTAAAAGATGCTGCCGATATCGAGGATAGACGAGCTTCCATTTACTAAAAACAAAGAAGAAATTCTATTTGAAAGAGTCGCTAACCCAGCGGCTCTTTTTAGTTTAAAACCATTTCTTTGAAAGGAATGATTACCGAATACCCTTTAGCTCTAAAATATTCCTGATTCTCTTTATTGCCCGTTGCGAGAATGAAATCCCCACCCCAGCCACCCAGGCTTTTGATGCTTCCGGGATAGTCACTGAAGAATTTTTGTTTGACAGGTGTTTGATTGAGTATACCGGCAATTAACTGTTCGTGAGCATCCAGCAGCGCGCAGAAACTTTTTAAATCTTCACAGGTCAAAAGGGTTTCACTTATTCCTGAAATTTTCGTTTTTAGCCCTTCCAGATTGTCTTTCGGTTGATTCCGATAATTAGTAATAGCTTCCCGGCTATTCTGTTTTTTATTCAGATAAACAAAAAAAAGCTGATCGCTAAACAGCGGGTTAAAGTGCGTCTGGTAAACAATCGGTTTGCCTGCATTTTTCTGGTACAAAAGAGCGCTTTCACTTCCTGCACAGGCGAGATCATATCCGCTTCCTCCAAAGCTTGCCTCGAGCAGGCTATACGCATTCACACCGGCCCACCGGGACAGCATATAAATTAAAGTGGATGAAGAGCCCAGACCCCAACTTCGGTCAAATTCAAGTGTGGTAGTAATATGTAAATTTTCTTCCTCTTTCAGGAATAATGGATTCAGTTTCTGAGCCTCTTGCAACACTTGTATCAATCGCTGTTTGGGATCTTCGGTTTTTGTGATTTCGGCTTCAGCAATCTCGGTATAACTTAAGCTTGCTTCAAACCAAATTTTTCCATCAGCATTTATACTTTGCCAAAAAATTCCCGAATTATTTCCTTTTTTAACTACGAGATGCTGTCCTTTTTGAGTAGGTAAGGCCAGGGCAAGTGCACCATCCAGAACGACATATTCTCCGGTTAAAAGCAGTTTCCCGTGGGCATAATAGGCTGGCATGTTTAATTGTTTTTTGATTGTTTGGGATTTGCGGTCATCCATTCCCGCAGGGTGTAAATTGCTTTTATTGCTTCTGCAGATGCTGTATTCATTAATATAACTACAGCTAGTTGCTTGTCAGGTATGAGAAAGGTGTGGCAATAATAAGTGCCCGCACTTCCATCGTGATAACTTACACGATAATCTTGTTTTTGTACATTACCCCATCCGTATGCATACGAATTCTGGCCAAAATGCAGGTCATCATAAGCTTCCGCTGTGAGGTAGTTTGATTTCCCGTTAAGTCCCTGCAGGTTGAGTTGTACAAACGCGCTGTAGTCTTGCAGGTTCATAGACAAATCACCGGCGCTCGACATAAAATTGGGCAACTTATAAAAATGGGAAGGAGGCAGTGCGCTCAGGCTTCCGTTTTCCTGCCAGTGTCCCCACGGAAAGGAGGTATTTTCTTTATTGGGAAATCCTACAAAATAATTCAGGTCCAGATCATCCATTAGATCTTCGATCAATTCACGATAGCTTTTTCCGCTTACTTTTTCGAGCATAAGTGTTGCCAAAACATAATCGGCATTGGAATAGGTGCCTTTGGTAACCGGTTTATCGCTTAAAATATCTTTTGCAAAAGCATATCGATTCTCTGAAGCGGTACCTTTCAATTTTTGAAATTTTGCCAGTTCGGCACCTTTAGTGTAAGGCGGTATTTGAGCCTGATGGCTCAGGAGAGTGCCCAGGGTCATTTGGAGATATTCGGGTTGGGCATCTGCTTCCAGCTCCGGAAAGAAATCAAAAAAGCGGGAGTTAAAATCGATTTGTTTTTGTTCGGCCATTCGCTTTGCGAGAAAAGAAGTGATCGCTTTGGTATTAGAGCCCAGATGAAATTTGGCATCTTTAGCTATGCGTTCTTTTTTGCCCAACTGCACTTTCCCGTTTACAAAACTGAAAATAGAATCAGGCGTGATGAGACTAACCGCTATGGCAGGTATCTGAAATTCCTGCTGTGTTTGTTTGATTTGCGTCTGTAATTCTTCGGAAAGCTCCTGGGTAAAGCTTACAAGAGGAAGCGTCAGGGCAAATGTAAGAAGCAGTTTTTTCATCACTTTAATTAAAATAGTATCGAAAATAGGCAGGTCTGTTCAATTTTGAAAGGTCTTGCGAAGGTTTTCAATAAATTCCTGAACGGAATTATGGCTTACTTTGTTTGTTTTAAAATGAAGTATAGCCTGCTCTTTTTCTTCACTACTGGCTTCGAGCTGATTGAGCATATTCATCAGGTGCATTTTCATATGTCCTTTTTGAATGCCTGTGGTGGTAAGCGATTTAACGGCACCAAAATTTTGAGCAAGACCAGCAACTGCAATGATTTCCATAAGCTGAGGGGCGCTTGGATTGCCCAGTAGTTCCAGATTCAGTTTAACCAGCGGATGCAATTTTGTGAGTCCGCCCACGGTTCCCAAAGCCAGGGGTATTTCAATCCAGAATCGAAAACGGTCTTCTTTTACCTCGGCATGGGTTAAGCTACTGTAGCTTCCATTTTTTGCGGCATAGGCGTGAGCCGCTGCTTCTATAGCTCTAAAATCGTTTCCGGTGGCGAGCACTACGGCATCAATACCGTTCATAATCCCTTTGTTGTGAGTTACCGCGCGATAAGGTTCTACTTGCGCTATGCGCACAGCCTGTACAAATTTATGAGCAAATTCGTGCGGGTCAATCCCATCTGCCTCAGAGAGCTCGCTCACCAGGCAATTTACTTCAGCGCGCACGACACAGCCCGGAACATAATTGGAAAGAATGCTCATGATCACCTGCAACACCCAATTTTCAGGCTTAGTGGTTTTTGAAGCAAAAGCGCGTTGCCAGCTCTCACTCAGTTGCTCAAGGCAGGTATTTATGAAGTTGGCGCCCATGGCGTCAAGCGTCTCAAAGGTTGCGTGCAGCTGATAATAATTTTCTAATGATTCGGTTTTATCAACAAGTGTGAGTTCTTTAAGACCGCCTCCGCGCTTTTCCATCGAAGAAATTACCGGTTTGAGATCTTCCAGTAAATCGGGCTTTACATTTTGAAAAAACTCCTGAAGCCATGCTTTATCACCGTTAAAGCTAAAATGCACCTGACCAATTTTTTCAGTACCTATGATTTCAGCTTTGAAACCACCACGAGACATCCAGAATTTAGCAGCTTTACTGGCTGCAGCAACCACCGAAGATTCTTCAATAGCCATGGGTATGGCAAAAGTCTTATTGTTAATTACAAAATTTGGAGCAATTCCCAGTGGCAGATAATAATTGGTAATCGTGTTTTCTATAAACTCATCGTGCAATTGTTGTAATTGAGCATCCGTATTCCAATATTGTTTGAGAATGGATTGAGCTTTAGGATTATCAGGTATAAAGCTTTGAGTGAGCCAGTTGATTTTTTCTTCTTTACTCAGCTTGGAAAAGCCTTGAATAGTATTTGACATAATAAGATTCATATTGAACGTCTGCATAATTGACTGCAATTATACAGACTTAGGGTAGCAATTTAATTTAAAAATACGCTTTTACTATTCATTAAAAGTTGTTAAGCCATCGAAGACCTGAGAATTTACAATGTTATTGATTTTTTTGCCTTTAAAAATGCCTTGCTCACCGGGTAATATTTTATTGATAACTGAAATAACCGCAATAAAAACCGTCTTTCGATCATTCACAATAGGTATTTAACAAGGGAATTGCGTGTTCTTTAGTTAATTTTTAGTAAAATTGGCGGACTATTTTCTGCCCTCATCGGGTTTTAAACATTACACTTAGGTGTGATTACACTCTTAAATTCTTAATATGTCATTACGAAAAGCAGGCGCCCTGATCTTGTTTCTCCTGGCGGGAACCGTTTATGCTCAGCAAAAGCAAATCACCTTAGAAGAAATTTACGACGGTACATTTAGAATGCAATATTTGGATCGCTTGCATTCTATGAATAACGGAAAAGAATATGCCGTTCTTAATACAGACCGAAATACCGGCACAAAAACCCTTGACGTTTACGAATATAGTACCGGCAATAAGGTAAATACCCTTATCAACTCCGGCGAAATAGAGGGGCTTGATTATTTTATAGGCTATACGCTAAGCGATGATGAAAGCAAGGCGCTCCTAAGCACCAATCTCCGTTCTATTTACCGCCGTTCCAGTCTAGGGGTTTATTATGTTTACGATCTCAAGACTAAAAAGCTTACAAAAATATCAGATGATGCCATCCAGGAGCCCACATTTTCTCCTGATGCTTCAAAAGTTGCTTATGGCTTAAATAACAATTTGTACGTAAAAGATCTGAAAACAGACAAGACAACCCAGATAACTACAGACGGAGCCAAAAATAAGGTCATCAACGGTATTACAGACTGGGTGTATGAAGAGGAATTTGCCTTTGTACGTGCTTTTGACTGGAATGCAGACGGGAGCAAACTGGCTTACATCCGTTTTGACGAGACCGAAGTGCCCGAATTTTCTATGGATGTTTTTGGGCAGGAATTGTATCCTTCACAGGATGTGTTTAAATATCCCAAAGCAGGAGAGACCAATGCAACGGTGAGTTTGCATATTTACAACCTCGAAAATCAAATGACTCAGGAAGTAAATCTTGCCGGTTTTCAGAATTATTATATTCCAAGACTGGAGTGGACTCCTGATGCTGAGGTGCTCGCCGTTCAAACCACAAACCGAAAGCAAAACGACGTCAACCTGCTATTTGTAGATGGTGCTTCTGCGAAAGCGAAACTCATTCTGTCTGATACAGACGATGCTTATGTAGATATAACCGACAATCTTACTTTTCTGGATGATAATGAATTTCTTTGGACCAGTGAGAAAGACGGCTGGAATCATATTTATCATTATAATAAAGATGGGAAACTCATCAATCAGGTGACTAAAGGCCCCTGGGAGGTGACCAGTTACTACGGTTATGATGCTAAAAATAAGCGGGTATTTTACCAAAGCTCAGAGAACGGTTCAATCAACCGCGGAGTCTATTCGATAAAGCTGAATGGTTCCGATAAAAAAGCATTAAGTGCAGATGCCGGTACCAATTCTGCTAATTTCAGTACTGATTTCACGTATTACATCAACAGTTTTTCAGATGCTTCAACGCCTTACGTTTTTACACTTCATAGTGCCAAAGACGGAAAACTCATTCGTAAGATTAAAGACAATCAGGCTTTAAAAGATCAATTTTCGGAATACGTAATTTCTGAAAAGGAATTTTTCACCCTTCCCATAAATGGTGAAGAACTTAACGCCTGGATGATTAAGCCAAAAGATTTTGATGCTTCTAAAAAGTATCCGGTTTTTATGACTCAATATTCCGGTCCCGGTTCTCAAAGTGTAGCCAACAGTTGGGGCAGTGGAAACGATTATTGGTTTCAGATGTTAGCTCAGGATGGGTATATCATTGTGTGCGTAGACCCTAGAGGAACTGGATTAAAGGGTCGTGACTTTAAGAAAATGACTCAAAAGGAATTGGGTAAATATGAAGTAGAAGATCAGATCGCTGCTGCTCAGAAATTAGGTGAACGCTCCTACATTGATGCAGATCGCATTGGCATCTGGGGCTGGAGTTATGGTGGTTTTATGGCTTCGAACTGTATTTTTCAGGGAGCCGATACCTTTAAAATAGCTATCGCAGTGGCACCGGTTACCAGCTGGAGGTTTTACGATTCTATTTATACCGAGCGCTATATGACCACCCCACAGGAAAACGCGAGCGGCTATGACGAAAACTCACCTATTTCGCACGTAGATAAACTGAAAGGAAAGTACTTATTGGTTCACGGTAGTGCAGATGATAACGTACACGTACAAAACACCATGCGATTGATAGAAGCTTTAGTACAGGCTAATAAACAGTTTGACTGGGCAATTTATCCCGATAAAAATCACGGTATTTATGGCGGAAACACGCGTTTACACCTGTATACCAAGATGACCAATTTTATTAAAGAGAATTTATAATCCATTAATATGACACAAGCAACACAAGTCGCCAGACAAAAGGAATTGTTTGGACATCCGGTAGGACTTTACATTTTATTTTTCACAGAGATGTGGGAGCGTTTTTCGTACTATGGAATGCGGGCAATATTGGTTTTATATCTTGTAGCAGAGGCTACTTCCGGCAATCCCGGATTGGGATGGACCAATGCTGAAGCCCTTTCATTATATGGAACCTATACCATGCTTGTGTATGTTTCTTCAATACCGGGAGGTTGGATTGCAGATAAATTTTTAGGTCAGAAAAAATCGGTGCTTTATGGAGGTATTCTGCTGGTTGCAGGGCACAGTATTTTGGCCATTGAAGAAATGTGGGCTTTTTATACCGGTCTGGGGTTGATTATTGCCGGAGTTGGAATGCTGAAGCCTAATATTTCAACTATGGTGGGTGGCCTGTATAAAAAAGGAGATATCCGCAGAGATAAAGGATTTACTATTTTTTATATCGGAATTAACCTTGGTGCTTTCATCGCCAGTTTACTTGTTGGAACCGTAGGAGAAGTTTACGGTTGGCATTATGGCTTTGGTCTTGCAGGAATTGGAATGGCTTTGGGTCTTCTGCAATATTTATTAGGGCAGAAATATCTTAAACACGTAGGGAATTTTATTGGAACTTCTCTGGATCCCGAAGAGATTGAAGCTCGTAACAGACCATTAAACAAACAAGAGAAAGATCGGGTGGTTGTTCTTTTTGTTTCCTTTTTAATGGTGATTGTTTTTTGGGGAGCTTTCGAACAGGCAGGCGGTTTGATGAATTTATACGCATCTGAGAAGACAGATCGCTTTCTGTCATTTTCACTTCCATTTATAGGTAATGAAGTACCTGCTTCCTGGTTTCAGTCTCTCAACTCGTTGTTCATTATTTTACTAGGCACCAGTGTTGCGGCATACTGGGCGAAGCGTAAACTCAAAGGAAAAGTGGCTACATCTCTTTTTAAAATGGCGATGGGGCTAATTATTATGGGTGCCGGATTCTTCTTCATGACCGCAGCTTCAGCGCAATTTCAGTCTAATGGAGCATCAGCGATGTATTGGTTAGTACTTGCTTATTTATTTCATACCGTCGGTGAACTTTGTCTTTCTCCGGTAGCCTTATCATATATTACAAAACTTGCTCCCCTTAAATACGCATCGATTATGATGGGTGTGTATTTCGCGATGACCGGTTTTGGAAATAAAGTGGCCGGACTTTTGGGTGAGTCTGCATCTCAATTAGGCGAGTACACGATTTTTACAGGAATCGCTGTTTTCTGTATTGCGTTTGCGCTACTTGTTTTAGTTTTTAGAAAGAAATTGGAAAAACTCACTCACGGCGCTGAAGATAACGAACGCGAAATGCTGGAACAGGAAGATTACGAGCTCGCCGATCCTAAAATCAACAATTAAGCATAGCTGTATTACTTATGACTTCTTCCGCTACAGAACAGTTTTTTAAAAATCCGGTGTTGGGTCATCCCGCCGGATTATTTGTATTGTTTTTTACTGAAATGTGGGAGCGCTTCTCGTATTATGGAATGCGCGCCTTACTGGTATTATTTTTAACGGCATCGCTGTTTGAAGAAGGCTGGGCCTGGCCGCGGGAGCACGCCTTATCACTTTACGGTACCTACACCTCGATGGTTTATTTAACACCTATTCTGGGAGGTTATATCGCCGATAAAATTATTGGCTATCGAATGGCCGTTGTGGTAGGCGCTTTATTGATGACCTTAGGTCACGCTTCCATGGCGCTTGACGCTCCTTTGGCGTTATACTTAGGGTTGTTTTTACTTGTTGCAGGAAACGGCTTTTTTAAGCCGACTATGACTTCGATCATTTCTCAGATGTATGAAAACCATCAGCACAAAAAAGACGGAGCCTATACCATTTATTATATGGGTGTAAATGCCGGGGCGTTTTTGGGTATTTTGCTTTGCGGATATCTGGGCGAGCAATGGGGCTGGCATTGGGGTTTTGGTCTGGCAGGGGTTTTTATGTTTGCCGGGATGCTTCAGTTTTATTTTTCACAGGATATTTTTGGTGAGGTTGGTAAAAAGCCTGAAAAGACTGATGATGAAAAAGCTTCGCTTGACCCTTCCGTTAAATTGAATCCATTCTCGTTACTCGATAAAGCTTTTATTGTAATTAGTGCGGTCATAGGTCTGGTGTGGATAATTAATGATCCTATGTCTAAAATTGGTGACGTCAATGTCTTTGACTTTGAAGTGGGAAGCCTTTCTGGAAGTAATTTCATGATACTTTTTGCCCTGGCCGTATTTCTCATTTTACTCGTTTCACGTATCGTTCGTTATGCGCCTGTTGTACGCGATCGCATGATTGCCGTTTCGATCTTTGCCTTTTTTACTATTTTCTTTTGGGCGGCATTTGAACAGGCTGGTGGGTCGATGACTATTTTTGCTAATGACTATACAGATCGGGTGTTAGAAGGAAACGCCGGGACCATTTTTAGAATCGCAAACACTCTTATTACGGTTATTCCACTGGGAGTCATCACTTGGGTGTTATGGATGCTTTTTAAACAGACTTTTGCAAAATATAAATTGGCAAATATCATTCTCGGGGCCAGTTTTGTTATCATCTGGGCTTTGGTATTGCGTATGCTATACGAGCAATACACCGCAGAAGCACCCGAGGTGCCGGCGTCCTGGTTTAGTGTGCTTAACTCTTTGTTTATCATTATTTTTGCGCCGCTTTTCTCTAAGTTATGGGAAAGTAAATACAATCCCAGCGTAGCGGTGAAGTATGGGGTAGGTCTCATTCTGCTAGGTGCAGGTTTTGCAGCTCTGGCTTATGGTTCGAGCGATATCCCGCAAGGTGCCAAAGTGGCTGCAGTAAGTATTGTTTGGTTGATTTTGGCGTATTTCTTTCATACGATGGGAGAGCTTTGTCTGTCGCCGGTAGGTCTTTCGTACGTTAGTAAATTGGTCCCGGGCAGAATGATCGCGATGATGTACGGGGTATGGTATCTGGCCATCGCTATAGGTAACAAACTTGCGGGTACTACCGGCGGAATGATCGATACGATTACGGCAGAATATTCACTTTCAACCTTCTTTTTATTATTTTTCTTTATTCCGGGAGTTGCAGGAATACTAATAATCCTACTGCACCCGTTACTTAAGAAATTAATGCACGGCATTCACTAAAACGGTCTGCTTTTTGAAACTACTTTGAAAAAACAGAATTATGCAAAAAACAATTATACTTCTAGTTCTAACTGTACTGGGAGCCGCTGCGGGTTTTTCTCAGAAACAGGGTGAAATTAAGTGGATGAGTTTTAATGAGGCTCTGGAAGCTCAGAAGAAAGAACCCCGAAAGATTTTTATGGATGTCTACACAGACTGGTGTGGTCCCTGTAAACTGCTTGATCAGAACACGTTTCACAATAAAGATGTCGCAGACTATATTAATAAAAACTATTACGCGGTAAAGTTTAATGCCGAAGGAACAGAGAAAATAGACTATCAGGATTTCGTGTATACAAATCCTAATTATGATCCTAATCGGGAAGGCAGAAACAGCCAGCATTTATTTGCCCACGCAATGAAAATCAATGCCTATCCCAGCGTTGTTTTCTTTGACGAGACCGGAAAGTTGATCCAGCCGGTACCGGGCTATAAAACACCTCAGCAGTTAGAAATTTTTCTGAAAATGGTACATTCAGACGCCTATAAGAAAATCACTTCTGCAGAAGCCTGGCAGGAATATCAGGCAAATTTTGAAAGTACCTTCAAAGGCTGAAATTCTTCAGTAGAGTTTATAAAATCCCTTTTCATACGTATTATGAAAAGGGATTTTTCGTTTTCTACACGTTGCTTCCCACCGCGTAACATAGCTTCTGTAATTGCGCGAATCTGCAATAATTGTTACCTGCGGAAAATACTCAAGAAGACGCTCCAGATTGATTCTGGGTGAATTGGTAAGTAAAATATGCGTGGGATCGAGATCTGCCAACTCATAAATGCCCAGGCTGTCGATTACAAGCAATCTGTTTTTAGAAAAATCATAGACGTGTTTTAAACTATCATGGTAAATGCTTTTTAACTGAAGGTTTTCATTAAAGGCTTGCTCAATTCGTAAGTCAGTTGGGCTGGGATTATTTTTGTGCAGTATCAAATTACGATGACGATCTACTTCTGCTAAATGCGAACTGCGATAGCCATTTAAAACATATAAACTTTCAGTCTGTGTGAGCTTTAAAGTCAAAAGACTAATGGGTAAAGCCGAGAGCGATATTAGAAACCAGCGAAGTGTCACAATACTCCGCTTTTTCAGCACATATCCCAGGCTGAAAATAAGCAGATATGAAGTAATTAATAAAATTGCCGGAAAATATATATGCTTAAAGATTAGACTTTCAGCTTCTGCAATAAATTCTATAAAGCTGTTCATAATAATAAGAATCTGATCAAATAGCTGAACCAAGAGCTGAGGTAACAGGTCTAAGCCGGCTAGAATTAAAATGAAAAGCCCAAAAATCAAAATAAAACCCAAAACCGGAAGGATAATGAGGTTGGCTACCAGAAACAAACCGGGAAACTGATGAAAATAATACAGGCTCAGCGGTAAAACACCTAGTTGAGCTGCAAGGCTCATCCCGGTGAGTTTCCAGTAATAATTTAAAATCCGGTTTTTAGGTTTCCATAAAACCTCAATTTTAGGATAAAGCCAAAGTATAAAAAACACAGCTGCATAACTCAGTTGAAAGCCTACTTCAAATAACAATCGTACATTGATAAGCAGTAAGATTAAAGCTGAAGCGATAAGTGCATTGAAGCCTGCCTGCCGTTGCCCGTAAACGAGACCTATTTGTAAAAAAGAAAACATAGTTGCGGCTCGCAATACAGAAGGTGAAAAACCGGTGATTGTTGCAAAGGCCCATATAATTCCCAGAATAATAATAAGTTTTATCTTCCGGCTTTTCCTGTAATTCCCTAAAGGCTTCAATAAAAATTGAAGTAAAAGCATCAGGATTCCCACGTGCAATCCTGACACCGCCAGAATATGGATCACGCCTGCATCTGCATAATTTTGTCTGAGTTGTGGTGATAAATCCTGACGTTCACCCAGGATCAGGGCGAGTAGAATAGCCCGCGAATCCGGCGTAAGGCTATAACGGTTCATTTTTTCAGTTAGAAAGTTGCGTATGCCCGCTGCCCAATATGTCAAACCTGAACGTTGCTCGCTTATAATGAAAAAGTTGTCCCGGTTGAGTCTCAATTGCCCTTCAATCCCCTTAATTTTAAGGTACATGCCATAATCAAATTGGTAGGGATAGTTTAATGGAAATTCAGTTTGTAAAGTGGTCTTACCAAGGAGAATCGTACCCGTGCGTAACTTCATGCTGGTAGCCACGCTGTCTTTAGAGAATGTCACCAGGACCTTACCGCTAGATTGCCTGTTATTTATTTCTAAAACTTCAGCGACAAAACGCGCAGCTGATGTTCCCGGGTTAAGCCGCTCCTGCAATTCCAGCACAAAACTGTTTTCTGCTTCAGGTCTCGGTTGATTTAGAAAATGATCGCTGCGTATTGTAGGATATGAAAGACTGGCAAGTAACATCCCGATTGTGAAAAACAGGAAGATGGCTAAAACTCCGCTTAGTACGAAGCGTTTGCGCTGTTGTTTTGCGAAACGATCCAAGCCGTAAAAGAAAATAAATCCAGTTATAAGACAAAAGAGAATAACAGACAGGGAACATTCCAGGTAAAACCCACAAAGAATACCCAAAATTAAGCCGATTAACAGCTGGAGTAAAACAGTATTTAAGCCCCTCATAAAGCGAAAGTAAAAGCCCGGAAATCACTGATACTTAAACGGTAGGGCGCTTAAATAGGTGCTGTAAAGTACTACTTAATCTGAAATTTACATAATGCGACGCGCTTCTTTGAAGGCATTATTCCAATACCCCTCGTTGAGTGAGGATACAATAACCCCCTGAGATGTAGAGGAGTGTATGAATAAGATCTGACCGGGTAACACATCTACTACGATTCCTACATGATTAATCTGCTTGCTGCGACGCCCTGTTATGAAAAAAAGCAGATCTCCCGGAATGACCTCATCCGTTTTAATATGGGTGCCTTCTTTGGCAATTTCCCGGCTAACCCTTGGGATACTTATGTTTTCTTCGAGAAATGCGGTGTACACCAGGCCACTGCAATCCATGCCTTTAGAAGTGGTTCCTCCATATTTGTAAGGCGTTCCCTCAAAGCGGCGCGCGTTGCTAATGATGTTATAACGCAGGCGATTTTCATCTTCAGCCTTGATTTCTGAAAGATAAATGAGTTCATCTCCGGCATCTTCTGTTGTTTTTATTTCGCGTCTTTCCGGAGCTTCATAAGCCCGGGCACCTATCACCGGTGCTGGTGGTTGCCTCGTTTTTTTGCTGCTTCCGCAGCTAGCCAGTATAAGACTAAATAATAGTGCGCTATAAAGCCTGGGACTATTTTGTTTTTTTATAAATAGAGGCAACTGTCTTAACTTTTTAAGGATTGAACTATATGTTTAGCTGCATTTTCGCTGGCTCCCGCTCCACCTAACTTTTTTTCCAGATCAAAATAAGCCTGAAAAAGCTGCTCCCGCTTTTCTTTGTTCAGGATATCTTTTAACGCCGTCTTTAGTGATTTGGTATTGAAATCCCCCTGAATCAATTCTTTTACGATTTCTTTATCCATGATCAGATTCACCAGGGAAATATAATCCAGATTTATAATGCGCTTAGCGATCTCATAGGAGATTCTTCCGCCTTTATAGCATACCACTTCAGGCACTTTAAATAATGCGGTTTCAAGGGTTGCAGTACCTGAGGTAACTAAAGCAGCTGTAGCGACATCTAGCACATTATAGGTTTCGTTCATAACGATATGAACGCGATTCTTTTTTAGAAAAGGCTCATAAAATTCTAAATCCTGACTGGGAGCCCCGGCGATGACAAATTGATAAGCTTTAAATTCCTGGGTAATACTCAGCATGCCTTCCAGCATTTTTTGAATTTCCTGCTTGCGACTACCGGGTAGAAGAGCGATAACAGGTCTTTCGTCCAGATTATGCTGCTTCCGGAATATTTCAGGATTTACGGGCTTGCGACTGGCGATAGCGTCTAATAAAGGATGGCCTACAAAGTGTACCGAAAACTCATGTTTTTGCTCGTAAAATTCTTTTTCAAAAGGCAGAATAACATATAATTCATCAACATCCCTCTTGATGTCTTTGATGCGACCTTCTTTCCAGGCCCAGATTTGAGGTGAAATATAATAGTAGTTTTTAAAGCCTTTTTTACGGGCCCACTTGGCGATTCGCAAATTAAATCCGGGGTAGTCCACGTAGATAATCACATCAGGTTTATAAGCCAAAATGTCCTGTTTGCAAAAAGCCAGATTTTTAAAAATAGTTCTGATATTCATCAAAACTTCTAAAAAACCCATAAATGCCAGATCGCGATAGTGCTTAACTAAAGTACCTCCTGCCTGTTGCATTAGGTCGCCTCCCCAAAATCTAAAATCAGCCTGAGGATCTTCTTTTTTTAAGGCTTTCATCAGATTTGAGGCGTGTAAATCGCCACTTGCTTCGCCTGCTATGATGTAGTACTTCACTTTTGGAATGTTATAGATTTTCGCAAAGCGAAAGTGTTAGGGGTTGAGTTCCCAGGAGTTTAATTCATTAATAAAACGGTGCGCTGTGAGATCAAATTGTACCGGTACCACCGAAACATATCCGTTAGCGAGTGCCCACTCGTCAGTATCTTCGCCGGCATCGTGATTAACAAATTCACCACTCAGCCAGTAATAATCACGTCCCATAGGATTAGTACGTTTGTCAAAATCTTCAACCCACTGTGCATTTGCCTGTCTGCCCACTTTAATACCGCGTATTTCACTGGCTTTTAGTTTGGGGATGTTGACGTTAAGCACGACTCCTGATGGCAATCCATTTTTAAGAACCTGGCTTGTAATGCGCTTTACAAAGGTATCGCAGTGTGAAAAATCGGCGTCGATAGAGTAGTCCAAAAGAGAGAATCCTATTGCCGGAATGCCTTCAACACCTGCTTCAACGGCAGCACTCATCGTACCACTGTAAATTACGTTGATAGAAGAATTAGAACCGTGGTTAATTCCGCTCACACAGATGTCCGGTTTACGGTGCATAATCTCCTGCACTGCTATCTTAACACAGTCTGCCGGAGTGCCAGAGCATCGATACTCTTTATGTTCTTCATCCTGAAATTCACGCACGGCATCACAATAAATGGTATCGTTTACAGTTATTGCATGACCCATCCCGCTTTGCGGGCTGTCTGGTGCCACAACGATAACATCGCCCAGCTCTTTCATTAAGCTGATGAGTTTACGAATGCCGGGAGCTGTGATGCCGTCATCGTTAGTAATGAGAATAAGCGGTTTTTGGATTGTCATTAATTTTTGCTTTCTGCTGCTAAAATACTAAATTACGTGGCCTTTGACGAAGCCTTGCTTTAACAAATTATTCTGTCTCGACATGAGGCGTGGCACGGTTTTTAATGATAGATTGCTTGTAAAAGAATATAATGCTTAGACTTATGATAAAAAATGCAAAAGTACTTGTTTTAGCCTTGCTTCTGGCTGCTGCGTCTTGCAGTTTCACAACAAATGCTGAAGATCCGGGAAAAGACAAGGTGCTCATTAGCCTTATTTCGTATGTGCTTGAAAAAGGACATTATGATGCAAAAGAGTTTGATGATACATTTTCAGAGCAGGTTTTTGATGATTTTATAACTGCTTTAGATCCTTTAAAACGTTATTTTCTCGCGGCAGATATTGAAGAATTCAAAGTGTATCGCGATCAGATAGACGATCAGATTCGAAAAGAAGAAATTACTTTTTTCGACATGGCATATACCCGCCTTCGCGAGCGTATGGAGGAATCCAAAAAGATTTATGGAGAAGTACTTGATAAACCTTTTGACTATACAGCAGACGATTCTATAGATACCGATTATGAGAATATTGCTTACGTTAAAAACCGCAAAGAACTTAAAGAACGCTGGGAAAATCAGTTGAAGTTTAGCGCGATAGGCACTTATTATGATCTTCTTCAGGAAGAAAATAAGAAAGCTAAAGATTCAGCAGGCTATACGCCTTTGAGTAAGGAAAAATTGGAAGCCGAAGCCCGTAAAACTACAAAAGACTCTTATTCGGAATATTTTGAGTTTGCAGACGAATTAGATCGTGATGATTATTTTTCGGTATATATAAATTCCATAGTAGAAGAATTTGACCCACACACCACTTATTTTGCTCCGGTTGATAAAGACCGTTTTGATATGCAAATGAGCGGGCAGTTTCAGGGTATTGGTGCGCGTCTTCAAAAGAAAAGCAACGAAATAAGCATTACCGAAATCATTTCCGGAGGTCCGGCGTGGCGTGGTGAGGAGCTCGAAGAAGGAGACATTATTCTTAAGGTGAAGCAGCAGGAAGAGGACGTGGCTACCAGTGTGGTAGGTATGCGTCTCGATGATGCAGTAGAGTTGATTAAAGGTCCTAAAGGAACGGTTGTAACCTTAAATGTAAAGAAGAAGGACGGAACTATCCGCAATATTGCAATTACCCGGGATGTAGTTGAGCTTGAAGAAACGTATGCCAAATCTACTACCGTGGAGAAAGAAGATCGAAAGTACGGGGTGATTAACTTACCTAAGTTCTATTTTGATATGCAAAATGCCAATCAACGGAATGCTGCAACAGACGTGAAAAAAGAAATCATTCGTCTTCAGGAAGAAGGAGCTGAAGGTTTAGTGATCGATTTGCGCAGTAACGGAGGAGGCTCTCTTTCTACCGTTGTGGATATTGCTGGCTTATTTATCAAAGAAGGTCCTGTTGTACAGGTAAAATCAAATGGAGAGGATAGCGAGATTTTAAAAGATAAAGATCCTAGTATCATATGGGATAAACCGCTGGTGATTTTAGTAAATGAAATTTCTGCTTCCGCGAGTGAAATCCTTGCAGCAGCTATGCAGGATTACAAGCGCGCTGTGATTATAGGCAGCAAACAGACTTACGGTAAAGGAACCGTACAAAATGTTTATGACCTTAACCGTTGGTTGCGTCAAAACGACCTGGGAGATATGGGAGCACTTAAAATTACCACTCAAAAATTCTACCGTATAAACGGAGGTTCTACGCAACTTGAAGGTGTGAAAAGTGACGTGGTGGTGCCAGATCGTTACAGCTACATCGACATTGGTGAGAAAGATCTGGAAAATCCGTTACCCTGGGATAAAATCGCTGCTGCAGATTATAAGGTTTGGGATGGTTATATAGATTATGAGCAGACTATAAATAATAGCAATGCCCGTATGGCGAAGAATGAGCAACTTCAATTGATTGAAGAAAACGCAAAATGGATAAAAAATCAGCAGGATGATTCCGTGTGGCCATTAAATCTGGATCAATATATTGCTAAAGTTGAAAAGGGAGAGGCCGAAGCAAAACGATTTGATGCGTTAAGAGATTACAAGACAGATTTAGTATACAAATCCCTGCCTTACGAATTGGAAGAGTTTAAAAAAGACACTGTTCTTAAAGAAAAAAGAGAACGTTGGCATGAAGAGTTGGCTAAAGACGTGTATATGGAAGAAGCCATCAATGTACTTGAAGACCTTAAGACTAACAACATCAGAAGAGGTAAGTTAGCAGACGTAAGGGAATAATCATAAAGGGCTTTCCAGTCCTTGAAATAAATACGCACCTGCTGAGCGATTTATGGCAGAAAAGTCTAGTTCATTAACTCAATTAGCGCTCCAGAAATTTAAACGAAATTTTTGGGGCGTTTTGAGTTTTATATATATCGTATTTTGTGGTTTGGTCGCCTTGTTTGCCTATACACTTGCACCCGATGATACACAAAATGCAAATCAAATGCACCTTTCCATTCACTCTAAAAAGCCGGGCTTTACCGTAGCGATGATGCGCGTGCCTGGTGCTGATGGGGGAGATCAATCGTTCTTAAACAGTCTTTTTCTAGGTCAGGTAAATTCAGATACCGAAATTCCGATTAATTCGTACACCCTAAATTCTAAGGAAGTGATATATGTACCTTACAGCGATGGGGAAGAAACTGATCTGGAAAAGTCAATACCCTATGAGGAGTTTCAATTGCAGGAACCTATAGATGCGGAAATTTTCAGGGAGAACTTTATTTCAGAAAAAACCTTTCTTTTGGGGACCGATAAATATGGTCGCGACTTGCTGAGCAGGATGCTCATTGGTACCCGTATTTCATTCAGCATAGGTTTTGTTGCAGTGCTTATTTCCCTGCTAATAGGTATTTTTATGGGAGCAATTGGCGGTTATTTTGGTGGAAAGATCGATGCCTTTGTGATGTGGATTATCAATGTTACCTGGTCTATACCCACGTTGTTATTAGTTATCGCGATTACTCTGGCTTTGGGTAAGGGTTTCTGGCAGGTGTTTATCGCTGTGGGACTCACGATGTGGGTTGAGGTTGCGCGCGTGGTACGCGGTCAGGTTTTAAGCGTCAAAGAGACCCAGTATGTTATCGCCGCGCGGGCATTGGGTTACCGGGATATGCGCATTTTGTTCCGGCATATTCTTCCCAATATATTGGCTCCCGTGATTGTTATAAGTGCTGCCAATTTTGCGAGTGCAATTCTTATTGAAAGCGGCCTGAGCTTTCTGGGTATAGGTGCCCAACCCCCCATTCCCAGCTGGGGGGCGATGATTAAAGATCATTATTCATACATTATTTTAGGAAAAGCGTATCTGGCTATCATTCCGGGTCTGGCGATCATGAGTCTGGTTATGGCATTTATGCTTATGGGGAACGCGCTGCGTGATGCCCTTGATGTTAAAGGAAGCAATTAAGATGAAACGTAAATACACCTATCCACTGCTAATGATGCTGGCGGTAACGCTTATTTTTTTAGCTGAAAAATACCTGGACGCTCAGGAAAAGCAGGAGTTTGTGGAGGCGGGAGCACAGGTAAAATCTGAAGATCTCGATTTTTTTCTGCCAACTTCTGGCACAGATCAAATTATTCATCATACCTACTATACCCTGGCTTACCGCGAAGATGCCGAGCAAGCGAGTTGGGTGGCCTACACCCTTACCCAAGATCAGCTAAGCACAACCAACTTAAAGCGTCCTTATTTTGAAGTGGACCCTGCGGTAAAAACGGGAGCAGCGCACTGGAAGAATTATAAAAACAGTGGCTACAACCGTGGTCATTTGTGTCCGGCGGCTGATCGCAGCTTTAGCGAAGAAGCCTACACCGAAACTTTTCTTACCAGTAATATAAGTCCGCAGTTGCAGGAGTTTAATGGCGGTGTCTGGAACAGACTTGAGAATCAGGTACGTGATTGGGCGCGCAGGTACGGAAATCTTACCATAGTTACCGGCGGAATTTTAGAAAATCCAATGGCAACAATAGGGGAGGAAGAAGTCTATGTGCCTTCAGCTTTTTATAAAATTTTGATACGAAAGGATTTTTCCGGCTATAAGGCGCTTGCTTTTTTAATTCCGCATAGCGAAAGCGATAATGGTCTCAAAGCCTTTACCGTGACAATAGATGCGGTTGAAGAGCTTACGAAACTCGATTTCTTTCCTCAGCTAGATGACGCTACTGAAGCTAAACTGGAAGCATCTAATTCGGTTAAAGACTGGAAATTCTGATTTTCCTAAAGCCTTTTCACCCAAATTCTACCAATCGTTTACGCGGTTACTGTCTAGCTTGACGAAGATGAAAAGCAAGATTGTAAAGCCCCACAGCGATGAACCTCCATAGCTAAAAAACGGCAGCGGAATGCCCACCGTTGGCAACACGCCGGTAACCATCCCAATATTAACGAGAAAGTGTATAAATAGAATGCCGGCAACGCTGTAGCCATAAATACGGCTAAATTGACTCTTTTGTTTTTCGGCTAAAACGATTAGGCGAAGCATCAGCGCTACAAATAAAAAGATCACCAGTGTGCTGCCCATAAAGCCCCATTCTTCACCAACGGTACTAAAAATATAGTCGGTCTGCTGTTCGGGTACAAAATCTCCTTTGGTCTGAGTGCCTTTTAAAAAACCCTTTCCGAAGAGGCCACCATTGCCTATTGCTATTTCAGACTGGTAGGTGTTGTAGCCAATACTTTTCATATCTACATCTTTACCCAGCACCACATTAAACCGGTCACGATGGCGCTGCTCAAAAACATTCTGAAAAATGTAATCAACTGAGAACACAAAGAGCATTGCGACTATGGGCAAAATATAAAACAGTCTTTTGCCGAAACGTTTTTTTCGCTTCAGAATAAGCATAATAATCGCCAAAATGAGTATGCCCGCTATTACGTAATAAGGGCCAAAAGCCAGCGTAAGTATAAACAGGGCTACGGTGACAGAGCCTGTTATAAGATAAATACCTGAAAGGCCTTCACGATAAAGCGGAAAAAAGAACGCGGCATATACCAGAGCACTTCCGGGATCGGGCTGCGGTATGATGCAAATAGCCGGTAAGGCAATAATCACAAATGCTCTTAACTGGTGTACAAAAGATTTTACATCTGTTTGAATATCACTGAGATATTTAGCCAGGGCAAGAGCGGTTGCTGCCTTGGCAAATTCACTGGGTTGAAGACCAAAACTTCCGAAACCGTACCAGCTGGTTGCTCCTGAAATGGTTTTTCCAAAAACAAAAAGCCCCAAAAGGCTTAATATGGAAACTACATAAATGACACTGGCAAAACGCTCAAAAAATTTAGCTTCTAAGGAAAGAATGAAAACAATAAGAATGAGACTGAGACCTATAAAAAGCAATTGCTTAGAATACAGGTTGCTCATATCGAGCAGGTCATAGGTTTCGGTAGGATCTATAGATGCAGACACGATATTAACCCAGCCAATGCCTACAAGCGCCAGGTACAATACAATGATCAACCAGTCAAAAGTGCCGCGATTGCGAGTATTTATAGCCATTAAAGTTGAGGCTTTTCGGGTACTCCACTTAATTTTTTACCATCGTTTATGAAGAAGGGCTGCCCACTTAAAGGTTTTTCGTATTCTTCCTTAAGGCTGTGTGTAAGTACCCAATCTTCCAGATCTTTACGGGTGATCTCACCCTTGAGATGCTGTTCAATCATAAGGCTGGCAATTTTCCCTGCGTAGCGGGCACCCCAGTAGCCGTTTTCCACAAAAACTGCGATGGCAATTTTGGGGTTATCTTTTGGAGCGAAAGCCACAAATATGGAATGGTCTGTAAGCTGCTCTCGTTCTCCATTAATTTTGGTATAGTTCTCTGCGGTTCCGGTTTTTCCGCAAATTTCAATGTCAGGTATGCGTACAGCAGAGGCAGTACCATAATTATATACATCATTCATACCCTGTACCACCGGTTCAAAATTTGCCGGATCAATAGTGGTCACGTGTTTGGTACGGTATTCTACAGGAATAGATTCAGACTGTCCTTCAATTTCCTTAATAATATGAGGGGTATAGTACCAACCCCGGTTGGCAATGGTGGCTGTAACATTTGCAAGCTGAATCGGTGTGGTAATGACCTCACCCTGACCGATGGAATTGGAAATTGTAGCAGTACTAAACCACTTGTACTTGGGATATTCATAAGATCTGTTGTAGAACTTGCTGTCTGGAATAAAACCGGGGCGACCGGTAGGTAAGTCGGTACCCATAAAATCTCCCAGCCCAAAACTTGCGAGGTGATTATTCCATACATCCATACCTTCCTGTGGGGTGTCGTATTTTTCGATTACTCTTCGGTAAACGTTTGCAAAATAGGCATTACACGAGTTGGCAATACCGGGAATCATGCTCAGTGGGGAAGGATGATGGTGACAGCCTAATTTTCGACCTCTGGAACCGTAATAATAACCGCCGTGGCATGAAAAACTTTCCTGAGTATTTACCACGCCTTCCTGCAGAGCGATGAGCGCATTTAAAGTTTTGAATGGTGAGCCGGGTGGGTATTCGGCCTGAAGACTGCGGTCAAAAAGGGGTTTGGCAATAGTATCATACCAAAGATTGGTAAAGTTTTTAGAACGTTCACGCCCTACCAACAATGCAGGATCGTAATTTGGTGCGGAAATAAGCGCTAAAATCTCGCCGGTTGCCGGTTCAATA
Organism: uncultured Flavimarina sp.; assembly: GCA_964398145.1. GTDB lineage: Bacteria > Bacteroidota > Bacteroidia > Flavobacteriales > Flavobacteriaceae > Leeuwenhoekiella. The sequence goes on from CAYNMH010000001.1 coordinate 29,070, forward strand.
GCAATAATGCCGCCGCGTTTATTCACCATCAACTCTTCACCATATTCCTGTAAGCGGGCATCAACCGTTAAGGTAACATCTTTTCCGGGCTTGGGAAGCGTATCGAGGCTCCCGTTTTTATATGGGCCGATATCGCGATTAAAGCGGTCTTTCTGAATGTATTTGACACCTTTAACACCTCTAAGAACTTCTTCATATTGCTTTTCTACGCCAGTGCGTCCCTTGAGGTCGCCCGATTGATAATACGGATTGGCCTCAATATCTGAATGATTTACTTCGGCGATATAGCCTAAAAAGTTTGCACCATAATCTATTTGATAATCGCGCAAGGAACGTTTCTGAATGTAGAAACCTTCATACTTTCGCATTTTTTCCTGTAAATAGGCGTATTCAGACTTGGTAAGTTGGGGAATTACAATAGATGGAAGTCTGGGAGAATAAACCCGGGCTTTTTCGAGACGGGTTACCAGTGCTTCCTTGGTCATTTTAAGCATTTGGCACAATTCAAGTGTATCAAATGCTTCCACCTCACGGGGTATGACCATCACATCATAAGATGGCTGATTGCTGACCAGCAGCGTCCCGTTACGATCGTAAATGTGACCGCGTTGCGGATAGTCAAATGTACGTTTGATCGCATTGTTTTCAGAAAGGCCGGCGTAAGAAGTGTTTAAAATTTGTAAATAAAACAGCCTGCCGGTGAATAATAAACCGGAAACCAATACAACAGTAAAAAGCAGTATTCTTCTCATTTACGTCGAAAACTGAATAAGGTGATAAAAAGAATGCAGAGTGTTATGGTAAAAATCCCACTAAACAACGTCTTCTTAAGTATATAGATTATATCTGAAAAGTTAAAACTTTCCAGAGAAAAAAGAATGAGATGATGGGTAAATACCATTATACTCACAAACAGCAATCGCTCTCCGTAAGCAGCAGTAGAAATTTTCACCGCATTGTATTCATAAGCAATGCCAAAGATAGATTGCAATACCCAGGGTCTTAAATAAGCAATGGTTACACAGGAAGCTGCGTGCATCCCGCCGCTGTTTGCAAACATATCTACGCTTAGTCCCAGAAGGAAACTGGTGAAAAGCAGTGTGGCGCGATTATCTCCTATGGGGAAAAGCAGTACAAAAAGGAGATAGGGATAGGGGTTAATATATCCTAAAAAGTTAATGTTGTTGAAAATGGTAATTTGTACCAGGATCAAGACGATGAAGCGCGCACTATTTCTTAAAAAACTATTGTTCATCGCGCGTTTCCTGTTCTAAAGTTTTTATTTCTTCCCGATCCAGATTTTCAATAACATATACATGACCCACATTAGTCATATCGTTAAAGAGTCTCACTTTAATACTATAGAAGTTTTCAGTAGGATCCAGTTCAAACTGATCAATAATACCAATGCCTATTCCCTCCGGAAAAATGGTAGATTTTCCGCCGGTTACAATCGTGTCACCTTGTTTTACGGGAGCTTTAGATTGAACGTCGACCAGATCAACCAGGTTGGGATCTCCACCTTTCCATACCAAAATACCAAAGTGATTGCTCTTTTTTAATTTCGCATTAATCTGTGAATTGCTGTTGAGAATGCTCATCACGGTAGCATAACCCGG
>CAYNMH010000001.1:30788-77439 GCA_964398145.1 uncultured Flavimarina sp.
GTAAAAACAAGGGATAAAAACAGCAAAAATGCAAATAGCAGAAAGTTTCTATACTTGATTAGAAAATTGACAATTTGCTGCATGAATCACACTCCTGTTATTTGATGAGTACGCTCTTGAATTTATTCAGGTTTTTCAAGGTTATACCTGTACCTCTTACCACAGCACGAAGTGGATCTTCGGCGATGTAAACCGGGAGATCGGTTTTTTGAGATAAACGCTTGTCCAGGCCGCGTAACATACTACCTCCACCAGCAAGATAGATTCCGGTATTGTAGATATCTGCTGCAAGCTCGGGCGGCGTTTGAGACAGCGTTTCCATAACGGCGTCTTCAATGCGCAGGATAGATTTATCCAGAGCTTTGGCAATCTCCCGGTAGGAAATGGAAACCTGTTTGGGTTTACCAGTCAGCAAATCCCGTCCCTGTACGCTCATATCTTCCGGCGGAACTTCTAAATCTTCAGTAGCCGCACCAATCTGAATTTTGATTTTTTCCGCACTGCGTTCCCCTACATAGAGGTTATGCTGAGTGCGCATGTAGTAGATGATATCATTGGTAAATACATCACCCGCAATCTTAACCGATTTATCGCAAACAATTCCGCCTAAAGCAATCACGGCGATTTCGGTAGTACCACCACCTATATCTACGATCATATTTCCTTTAGGCTGCATAATATCAACACCAATACCTATAGCGGCAGCCATCGGCTCGTGGATGAGGTAAACTTCCTTACCGTTAACACGCTCAGCACTCTCTTTTACCGCGCGCATTTCAACCTCTGTAATCCCGGAAGGGATACAGATCACCATACGCAAAGCAGGAGCAAATAAACGTTTCTTCAGCGCAGGAATTTCTTTGATAAACATACTCATCATTTGCTCACTGGCGTCAAAGTCTGCGATAACCCCGTCCTTTAGGGGACGTATGGTTTTGATGTTTTCGTGGGTTTTTCCCTGCATCATCGCGGCATCTTTACCGGCTGCGATGATTTTATTGCTTACCCGGTCGCGGGCTACAATAGACGGACTATCAACCACAACTTTATCGTTGTGGATGATGAGCGTGTTTGCGGTACCTAGATCTATTGCTATTTCTTCGGTAAGAAAATCAAAAAAGCCCATAAGCTAAAAGGTAATTAGGTAGGTTAGGTGCTATATGCTAGCTTTTAAATGTACTTAAAATTCGGTTTATTAATGTTTAAAATGTCGGGTTCCGGTCATTACCATCGCCACATCGTGCTCATTGCAATAATCAATACTCAGTTGATCTTTAATAGAGCCTCCAGGTTGAATCACTGCCGTTATCCCGGCTTTGTCTGCGAGTTCCACACAATCCGGAAACGGGAAAAATGCATCACTTGCCATCACCGCTCCTTTCAGATCGAAACCAAAAGAAGTCGCTTTCTCCACAGCCTGACGCAAGGCATCAACTCGCGAGGTTTGACCGGTACCGCTTGCAAAAAGCTGCTTGCCCTTAGCAAAAACAATGGTGTTTGACTTGGTGTGCTTACAGATTTTTGAAGCAAACACTAAGTCTGTTAACTCCTCTACGGTGGGTTTATTGTTTGTTACCGTCTTAAGATCTTTCAGGCTGTCTGTAATATGATCTTTATCCTGAACTAAAACTCCATTTAAACAACTGCGCACCTGATCCTTAGGTAAGTCAATTGGCTTCTGCACGAGAAGCACTCGATTTTTCTTTCCTTTTAAAATTTCCAGGGCATCATCTGAATACGACGGTGCGATAACTACTTCGCAGAATAATTTGTGAATTTCTTCGGCGGTAGCCTTATCGATTTCTTTGTTTGCGATCAAAATACCTCCAAATGCCGAAACCGGATCTCCGGCCAAAGCATCAACATAAGCCTGGTGCAAAGTAGGACGTTGTGCCACACCACAAGCGTTATTGTGTTTTAAAATCGCAAAGGTTGGGTTTTCCTCTTTAAATTCAGCCATAAGGTTTACGGCTGCATCTACATCCAGCAAATTGTTATACGAAAGCTCTTTCCCGTGAAGTTGCTCAAACATCGCGTCAAAATCTCCGTAAAATGTACCCTGCTGATGCGGGTTTTCGCCATAGCGCAAAGTTTTGCCCTGAGTATAGCTGGCTTTATAAACCGTTTCTTCTTCATTAAAATAGTTGAAGATCGCTGTGTCATAATGCGAAGAAACGTTAAAAGCTTTTGCTGCGAAACGTTTACGATCTGCAAGGGTAGTGGTGCCATTATTTGCGGAAATAAGCTCTAAAACTTCTCCATAATCATCTACCGAAGAAACACAAAGCGTGTCTTTAAAGTTTTTAGCCGCAGCACGGATAAGCGAAATACCACCAATATCAATTTTCTCAACAATATCCTGTTCGGAAGCGCCTGAAGCTACTGTTTTTTCAAAAGGGTAGAGGTCAACAATAACGATATCCAGTTGTGGAATGTCGTATTCTTCCATCTCTGCAACATCGCCCTCGTGATCCTGACGGTTTAAAATACCTCCAAAAATTTTAGGGTGTAGGGTTTTTACTCTTCCGCCCAAAATAGAAGGATACGAGGTGATCTCTTCTACTGGCACCACAGGAATGTCTAAATCACGTATAAATTTTTCGGTACCACCCGTAGAATAAAGCCTTATGCCAAGTTCATGAAATTTTTTGATAAGCGGTTCAAGACCTTCTTTGCTAAAAACGGAAACCAGGGCAGCTTTAGCCTGAATGGGAGTACTCATAAGAAAAAATTAATTTGGGTGCAAAAGTATGAATTTAAGCACTAAAACGTCACGCTTATTTTTGTATTTTCTACGCATAATTTTGTAACAGTAAACAGCCTTTTGCGTCATACCGTTAACCTAATTTAGTCTGTACTATGCTTATTTACCTCAGGGTCTTAAAGGAGAGTTTGGCATTTGCAATCAATGCGTTGCGTAACAATAAGTTGCGCACCCTGTTATCACTTCTGGGTGTAACTATCGGAATTTTCTCAATTATCGGGGTACTCGCAGCGGTAGATTCGCTAAAACAGGAAATAAAAGGAAGCCTTTCTTCACTCGATAACAGCACTATTATTTTAATGCGTTTCTCCTTTGGTCCCACAGATATTCCCAAGTGGAAACGGGAACAATTTCCCGATGTGACTTATGAGGAGTATCAATTTATAAACCGAAATGTGCCTGATGTAGAAGCGGCCTCCTTTAGTCTGAATGTTCCGGCAGAATCTATAAAATACGGTGATAAGCTGGTGACGGGTGTAAATATCGCACCGGTAACTGATGGGTATTATAATATTGAAGCCCTGCAACTGGCGGAAGGACGGTTTTTTAATGAAGCGGAATCCAACAGTGGTTCGAATGTAATTGTTTTGGGAGATGAGATCGCTGAAGGTTTATTTGGAAGTCTGGATCCTATTGGGAAGCAGATCCGTCTGTATGGACAGCGGTTTTCGGTTATTGGCGTTTTGGAGAAGGAAGGGAACAGTATTTTTGGACCTTCAAAAGACGGAATGGTTATTCTGCCCGTTAATGTGGTGCGCCGCATTTACGGAAGCAATAATAAATCGGCATTTCCTCAGATTGTCATCAAACCAGAGTCTGGGGTCGATATTGCTGAGTTTAATGCGATGCTTACCCAGCGATTACGTCAGTTTCGCGGACTCAAAACCGATGAAGTCAATAACTTTTTCATCAATCAACTTTCAGGCTTTACCGATTTTATAGATAATATCACTGGGGTAATGTCAACAATAGGTTGGTGTATAGGAGCCTTCTCATTACTGGTAGGTGGGTTTGGGATTGCCAACATTATGTTTGTAAGTGTAAAGGAGCGGACCAACCTGATTGGGATTCAAAAAGCACTTGGTGCCAAAAACCGGTTTATCCTGCTTCAGTTTTTATTTGAGTCGATAATTTTGGCAGCAATAGGTGGATTAATCGGTCTGGGATTGGTTTGGATTATAACGGTGATACTTTCTCAATTCACCGGTAGTTTCGAATTTGTACTTTCAGCGACTAATATTTTTTATGGACTTTCGAGCTCAATTTCAATAGGTCTTATCGCCGGGATCGTACCTGCCTTCATGGCTTCGCGTTTAGATCCTGTAGAGGCAATCAGGACGGGGATGTAGATTTTTAGCTTAAAATTCCCGAAACCTGCTCATTCACCCATTCTAAAAAGCGCTCGTCAGCTTCGGTAAAGGGATCAGCAGTATTTGAATCGATGTCGATTTGACCTATGTTTTCTCCGTTTACAAAAAGTGGAATAACAATTTCGGCTTTTACCGTAATGCTGCAGGCGATATAATTGTCCTGAGCTTTAACATCAGGTACTACAAAGTTTTGATTGGAAACCGCCACCTGTCCGCAAATGCCTTTTCCAAAAGGAATAATCGTATGATCTGTAGGCTCACCGGCATAGGAGCTGAGTTTGAGCTCATCTTTATCACCATTTTTAAAATAGAATCCTACCCAGTCGTAATAATCAACTTCAGCACGTAAAAGCGTACAAAGTTCTTCAAGTCGGTGCTCTACCGAAAGCTTATCTTGTTGCAGAATGGCTGATACTTGTGGTTTTAAAGCTTCAAAAGTCATTTTTCTTGTATTTTAGGGCGATTTTTAACCTTGTCTTTTTGGAATTAATTCGCAAATATAAGTCGGTACTTTTGTTTATCCTTACTTTTTTAGGGGTATACCTGTTACTGAGTTTATGTTATGCGATGTATTTGCGCTACGCTGCTTCTGAAACCTATTATCCGGATTACATTACGCACAATGTGGCCCAACAAAGTGAGGGGCTGGTACATATTTTTGGCTACGAAGCCAGCATAGAACCACATTCAGAAGAGGCTTCTATGAAACTTTTTGTAAATGATTTCTTCGTTGCACGCGTGGTGGAAGGGTGTAATGCCGTAAGTGTATTAATTCTGTTTACGGCTTTCGTTTTGGCGTTTTTTCAGGGAGTGCGCCCCACATTCTTTTTCATTTTGGGTGGCGGAGTGCTTATTTACGCTATCAATATTGTGCGTATAGCTATTTTAAGTATTGGCTTATATGAGTTTCCTGAATATAAAGATCTTTTGCACGATGCGGTGTTTCCCGGGATTATTTACGGCCTGGTGGTGATTTTATGGCTTTTTTGGGTACGCAGGTTTAAAGCACAGGTATAGTGAGAAGGAGATTTGTAATTTTTTTTGGAGTTCTTTTGGTTTTTGCACTGGTCTCCGTTCGTTTTTTTCAGGAGCTCCTGTTTTATGATCCGCTAATAGTTTTTTTTAAATCGGCATATACATCTCAAACTGCACTTCCTCCATTAGATTTGTTGAGGCTTATTGTACATACCGCAATCCGTTTTTGGTTAAATGCTTCAATCTCTATTGTGCTTATTTTGTTGCTTTTTTGCAGTCGCGAAAATTTCAACATACTCCTTTTCATTTATGGGACTGTTTTTGTGCTATTACTGATTGCGTATGTTCTTGTGATAGTATGGTATGAAGTTGAACTACATTTGCTGTTATTTTACATACGCCGGTTTTTAATTCAGCCTATGATGCTGTTGATTTTAATTCCTGCCTTTTACTATCATCGGCTTATGAGCAAAGCTTAGTTTGTATCTTTAGCGAATAAATTGAATATGAATTATGAGAAAAGTCCTAATTGCATGCTCTGTACTTCTGGTATTAGCCTGCGGCGAAAAGAAAACTAAAACGGTTACCATTTCTGCCGATACAACGCAGGAAGAAGTTTACAAAGGTAGCACGCGTGAAGCACAGTTTAGCAATGAGCAGGTTGCCCGTATGTACGATGATTACAATTTGCTGAAAATAGCTTTGGTTAATACAGATGCTGAGGCCGCACGCGCTGCAGCTTCAAAAATGCTTGAAAGTATTAAAGCATTAGAGGATGATACCGCCAGACTTTTAGTTACGGCACAGGATATTGCAGCAGCGACCGATGTAAATATACAGCGAGCCCGGTTTGAAGAATTGACTGCAGAGGTTAAGGCTGTTGTGGAAGAAAATATCACCTCGGGAAGCTTGTATTATCAATATTGCCCAATGGCTTTTGACGGCAAGGGAGCCTATTGGATCTCTAATGAAGAAAAAGTGTATAATCCATATTTTGGCGATGTAATGCTTAACTGCGGGACGGTAGATTCTAAGATAGAGTAATCCTATTTCAGTTCAGGATAAAAAGTTTAAGAATAAAAAAATCCCTTTGGCTGGCCAAAGGGATTTTTGCTTTATAAGGTTTGCCTGTTCGGCTCTCACTTACATCATTCCGGGCATACCGCCGCCCATTCCACCAGGCATTCCAGCGCCACCGCCTTTTTCCTCAGGAATGTCAGTTAATGCGCATTCAGTAGTCAGGATCATACCTGAAACTGAAGCTGCGTTTTCAAGAGCAACACGGGTTACTTTCTTCGGATCGATGATGCCTTCTGCAAGCATATTTACATAACGCTCGGTTTTAGCATCATAACCATAGTCTGCCTCACCTTCAATTACTTTAGCGATAACTACAGAACCTTCACCACCGGCATTTGCTACGATAGTGCGTAATGGAGCCTCAATGGCGCGGTCAACGATTTTGATACCGGTTGACTCGTCGGCGTTTTCAGATTTTAGTCCTTCAAGAACGCGTTTTGCGCGAACTAAAGCAACACCACCACCGGCAACAATACCTTCTTCTACAGCGGCACGGGTTGCGTGTAAGGCATCATCAACGCGGTCTTTTTTCTCTTTCATCTCTACTTCAGAGGCAGCACCTACGTAAAGAACAGCAACACCACCGGCAAGTTTAGCCAGACGCTCCTGTAATTTTTCTTTATCGTAATCGCTGGTTGTAGTTTCGATCTGCGCTTTGATTTGATTTACGCGGGTTTTGATTGCATCACTCTCGCCACCACCATTTACAATTGTAGTGTTGTCTTTATCGATGGTCACATTTTCAGCGGTACCTAACATATCGATTGTCGCATTCTCTAAAGTGAAACCACGCTCTTCACTAATTACAGTACCACCGGTAAGAATCGCGATATCTTCAAGCATTGCTTTACGACGATCGCCAAAACCAGGAGCTTTAACAGCTGCGATTTTAAGTGCCCCACGCAGTTTGTTTACTACAAGAGTTGCAAGTGCTTCACCATCTACATCTTCAGCAATTATTAATAAAGGCTTTCCAGACTGAGCTACGGGCTCAAGAACCGGCAGTAAGTCTTTCATAGAAGAGATCTTCTTGTCAAATAACAAGATGTATGGATTCTCTAATTCCGTTTGCATTTTTTCGCTGTCGGTAACGAAATAAGGAGAAAGATATCCGCGGTCAAACTGCATACCTTCTACCACGTCAACGTAGGTTTCGGTACCTTTCGCTTCCTCAACGGTGATTACACCTTCTTTACCCACTTTGCTGAATGCTTCCGCAATCAATTCGCCAATAACGTCATCATTATTCGCAGAGATAGAGGCTACCTGCTTTATTTTTTCTGAAGAGCTACCTACTTCTTTTGCCTGTTTTTCAAGGTCTGCGGTGATTGCTTCAACTGCTTTGTCAATCCCGCGTTTTAAATCCATTGGGTTTGCACCTGCGGCGACGTTTTTAAGACCTTCCTGCACAATTGCCTGAGCAAGAACGGTCGCAGTAGTGGTACCATCACCGGCAAGATCATTGGTTTTAGAAGCCACTTCTTTAACCATTTGTGCGCCCATATTCTCAAGAGCATCTTCCAGTTCGATTTCTTTTGCAACAGTAACACCATCTTTGGTTACTTGTGGACCACCAAAAGATTTGCTGATGATTACGTTACGACCTTTAGGTCCTAGGGTTACTTTTACTGCATTTGCAAGTGCATCTACACCGCGTTTAATACCATCTCTAGCAGAGATGTCAAAGGTTATATCTTTAGCCATTGTTGTTGATTTTTAATTTTCGCGAATGCGAAAAATTGAATTGTTATTTAGTTAAACAGAAGATTGAATTAGATGATTGCCAGGATGTCGTCTTCACGCATCATCAGGTAATCAGTACCTTCTAATTTTAATTCAGTACCCGAATATTTTCCGTAAAGGACAGTATCTCCCACTTTTACGGTCATTTCGTGGTCTTTTTTACCGCTTCCTACAGCAACAACTTTACCTTGTTGAGGTTTCTCTTTTGCTGTTTCCGGAATGTAAAGTCCGGACGCTGTTTTGGTTTCAGCTGCCATTGGCTCTACCAAAACCCGATCTGAAAGAGGTTTAATGTTTACTCCCATTTTTCTATAAATTTTTAGTTAACAAATTTTCGTTGATTGTGCTCACCAAAAGGCATAAAGTATGCCACTCAAATGAGGCTGACAAAAAGGCAAAAAAAAAGACCGCAATTTTGCGATCTTCATTTTATAGTGTGACTAAACTGTCATTTAGTTGTTTTCAGTGTCTGTTGCGGGCGCTGCTTCCGATGGAGCAGGCTCAGGCAAAGGCATAATGTTTTCCACATCTTCACCTTCAATCACTTTTGATTCATTAGCGTCACCACCACCAAAAATGGTTACGTTAGAAATCAAAATAAGCACCAACAGAACGGTTGCCAGGCCCCAGGTACTTTTATCTAAAAAGTCCCCGGTCTTTTTAACACCACCTATTTGCTGAGTGCCACCACCGCCAAAAGAAGATGATAAACCTCCGCCTTTTGGATTTTGTACCATAATTACTACGATAAGTAGGAAGGCTACTATAATGATTAAAACTAAAAAGATTAAAAACATCTGATATTCAATTTATAAGTTGCGTCACCTGTACGGGTTGTCGCGGTTTTAACTATTTCTTTTCCTGCAATTGTTCTATTGCCCGAATTTGGTCTGCAAAGAAACCACTTTTTTCCGGATATTTCAAACTTAAAATTTTAAAGGCTTGTTTTGCTTTTTCGTAGTTTTTTTGCTCTACATAAACCCGCGCTAACGTTTCAGTCATCAGGCTGTCACTGGGTTTGAAGCGATCTTCTAAATCGGGTTTTTTAAAGCCAGATTCCGGAGGGCTTACTTTTATTTTAGGATTGCTTTCTATAAAACGATCAATAAGCTCCAGTCGGCGGGCACGATCTGGATCGTCTTCAGTAAGAGGTTGCTGTGAAATAGGATCTTGTTCCACTTCTTTTTCTTTTGAAACTCCCGTTTCGCTTTGCAGGCTTTCTTCGGTGTCAATGGGCGATTTTTCCCGATTGATTTTATTAAAAGAAGTGAGCTTCAGCCATTCACTAAAAGAATGGGTTTCCTTCTTATTAAATTCGAGCGGTTTGCCTATCTGCAATTGTTCTTCAGGCCCGGGTTTTTCCGCAGGCTCTTTAGGAATAAAGAATTCAGGATCGAGTACCCGGTGCGCTTTATGAATCTCTTCGGCTTCCAGTTCTGCAGAAACATCAGTGAATTCAAAAACAGCCATGTCTTTGAGGTGTGCCGCCTGATTTTTAATTTGCTCGCTTACCTGGGTCTGATTGAAAAAGTCTGAAGTTATATAATCAAAAAGAACACTGCGATCCTGTGTGTAAGCTGCGGTTTTTCTGAGTTCGGTATTATATAGGTAGCTATCCTCGTTTTTTAATCCCTTGAGATAAAGGGCACGCGCAGCCTGAAAAAAAGGGAATTCCTTTACCAGATTCCTGAGTTCCATAGACTCCTCGCCGGTAATGCGATCCGGATGCTCTAGAAGATATGTAAAGGTTTTGGTTTGCATAATTATTACCAGTTTGCCAGCGATGCCTGAAAAATATCTTGTGTAATGCGTTCAAAAATCTCTTCAATCGCTCCATCGAGCACTGCGCCTACAGGCTGGGCCGTTCCCGGGATATCTACAAAAAAGGAAAAGCGCTTTTCAAAATCGGAGCTGCCGTCTTCGATCGCTTTATTGGTGAAGCTGCACAATACCACAATAGTTAGACGAGTCTGAGCCGCAACATTATCTGATGTTGCTGTTTGAGGCGCAAAATAGTAATCAATGATCTCACCGGTATAAACAAGGTCGGCTTCATTTAAATTAGTGGTAAGATTCAGGCTGGTTTGATTTTGAATCAAATCCTGCAAAGCAAAAGTAAAACGTTGATCAATTCCGGGTTCGATAACCGCTGCGGTGTTCTGAAAGAAGGGCACCGCAAAGGTCTGCGCATTGCCAATATCAACCCCGGTAAACGAATAAAACCCGCAGCTGTTAAGCGTAAACAAGCTTAAAAAAAGAAAAGTCAGTTTAAGTTTTGCCATAATTTTTGGTGACGCAATCGCAAAAACGATTTACAGGTCGTATTGTTTGATTTTTCGGTACAGTGTGCGTTCGCTGATGCCCAACTCTTTTGCAGCCGCTTTGCGCTTGCCATTGTGGCGCTCCAGAGATTTTTCAATCAGTTCCAGTTCTTTTTCCTGAAGTGAAAGGGTTTCTTCTTCCTCTACATCTTCGGCAAAATGATATTTGTCTGAAATCGGAGCACTTACTACAGACTCTTGAGGGATCTGAAGCACTTCGGTAATGTCTTCAGCACTTTCAAAGGCATCGCTGTCATCCTCCTGGTAAATCTTTTTAATCAGCGATTTGTTTTCTTCCCTTACGGAAGCATTGTTTCCGTTCTCCATCAATTCAAGCGTCAGCTTTTTGAGGTCATTGAGGTCGCTTTTCATATCAAAAAGCACTTTGTATAAAATCTCTCGCTCACTGCTAAAATCGCTTTCTGCCTTTTTAGAACCTACCACCGCCGGAAGATTGGTGCCGGTGTCGGGTAAATAAGAACGTAGTTTTTCTGCACCGATGCTGCGGTTTTGCTCTAAAACTGAAATTTGCTCGGCCACGTTACGCAATTGTCTGATGTTACCAGACCAGCGGTATTTCAACAAAAGCTGAACCGCATCATCTTCAAGCCTGATGGTAGGCATTTTGTATTTGCTGGCAAAGTCTGAAGCAAACTTTCTGAACAACAAATGAATATCGTCTTTACGATCGCGAAGGGGCGGAAGATTTATTTCAACTGTACTTAAGCGATAATACAAGTCTTCTCGAAACTTTTCTTCCTTAATAGCCTCAAACATTTTTACGTTTGTGGCGGCTACGATACGCACATCGGTTTTTTGAGTTTTTGACGAACCCACTTTGAGGAATTCGCCGTTTTCCAGAACGCGCAACAGTCTAACCTGGGTAGGAAGTGGCAGTTCGCCCACTTCATCCAAAAAGATCGTACCGCCATCAGCCTCTTCAAAATAACCGCTTCGGGTGGATGTAGCGCCGGTAAAGGCTCCTTTTTCGTGCCCAAAAAGTTCACTGTCAATGGTTCCTTCGGGAATCGCACCGCAGTTTACGGCTATGTATTTATTGTGTTTACGGTGAGAAAGTGCGTGAATAATACGAGGAATACTTTCTTTACCCACCCCGCTTTCTCCGGTAACCAATACCGAAATGTCTGTAGGTGCCACCTGAATGGCTTTTTCTATAGAGCGGTTGAGTTTGGGATCATCACCTATGATACCAAAACGTTGTTTAATCGCGTGAACTGATTCCATGGTTTGTCCTTAATTATTGTCTGAATAGCCCACTGCCTTGCCCAAAAGGGTGGTGCTGGTGCAATCTAAAATTTCAACGTTAACAAAATCTCCTACTTTATAATGCTCCTTTGAGAACACGGCAACCGTGTTTTGGGTCGTGCGACCCATCCATTCCGCATCACTTTTCTTAGACTCTTTTTCAATAAGTACTTCAACCGTTTTGCCCAGCTGTTTTTTAGTATTGTGTAGCGAATGCTTCTGCTGAAGGGCGATGATTTCGGCCAGTCGCTCTTTTTTAACCGCTAGAGGTACATCGTCTTCCAGTTTTCGCGCAGCTAAAGTACCGGGGCGCTCGCTGTAGGCAAACATAAATCCAAAATCATACTTCACGTATTCCATCAGGCTCAGTGTATCCTGATGATCTGCGTCGGTTTCAGTTGGGAAGCCGGTGATCATGTCCTGAGAAATCGCACAATCTGGAATAATTTCACGTATGCTGTCAATTAAATCAAAATATTCCTGACGGGTATGCAGGCGGTTCATTTCCTTAAGAATGCGGTCGCTACCGCTTTGAACCGGTAAATGAATGTATTTGCAGATATTGGGATATTTAGCCATCGTTCTAATGACATCAAGCGTCATATCCTGTGGATTAGAAGTCGAAAAGCGAATGCGCATTTTAGGTTGGGCTTCTGCAACCATGGCGAGCAGTCCGGCAAAATTTACCGCAGTAGCTTTAGCCATATCGCTGGCTTTTTCAAAATCTTTCTTGAGTCCGCCGCCGTACCATAAAAAGCTGTCCACATTTTGACCTAAAAGCGTCACTTCTTTAAAACCTTTTGCTGCAAGATCGTTTACTTCCTCTACAATACTTTGAGGATCACGGCTGCGCTCGCGCCCACGCGTAAAGGGAACCACGCAAAAGGTGCACATATTATCGCAGCCTCGGGTAATACTTACAAAAGCGGTCACCCCGTTGCTTTGCAAACGAACCGGGGCGATATCGCCGTAAGTTTCTTCTTTAGAAAGAATCACATTTATGGCGTCACGACCTTCTTCGACCTCACTTAATAAATTAGGTAAATCTTTGTAAGCGTCAGGACCTACAACGAGGTCAACAATTTTTTCTTCTTCAAGAAATTTGCTTTTAAGACGCTCTGCCATACAGCCCAGGACCCCAACTTTCATAGCGGGATTAATTTTCTTTACGGCATTGTATTTTTCAAGACGCTTACGTACAGTTTGCTCAGCTTTATCGCGAATAGAGCAGGTATTTACCAAAACAAGATCTGCATCTTCAAGCGATTGGGTGGTGTTGTAACCTTGTTTAGATAAAATGGAAGCGACAATCTCGCTGTCGCTAAAATTCATCTGGCAACCATAACTCTCTATAAATAACTTCTTGGTATTAGCCGACTGTGGCTCGAGTACAAGCGCTTCTCCTTGTTTTTTTTCGTCAATAATCTTCTCCATAAACAAACTGCTTCCTTAAAATAGTGGGCAAAGATACAATTAAGCCCACTTGTGACAAAGTGTCATTTGTGTATAATTTAAAGGAATTCAGGTCTGTTCGGGATCAAAGGTGGAAATAAAACGACCTCTTCTCATTTAGCTGTATAATTCTCTGAATTTTAAGTAAGTTCGTTGCCTGTTTACAGGCAGAAAGGATGTGGGGCATCATCAGGCTGCAACATTGCCGAAGGTGTTATAATAAAATTTCTACTATTTTTGCCTATCTCAAGCCTGAATTAACAGCAACTTGAGGCCTGTGTCACACAGGTAAAATCGCTTGAAAAAACCACTATGGCAAAGAATCTGGTAATTGTTGAGTCACCTGCGAAAGCAAAGACAATAGAAAAATTTTTAGGGAAAGATTATAAAGTTGAAAGCAGCTTTGGGCATATTGCAGATTTGCCCACTAAAGAGCTGGGCGTTGATGTTGAAGGAGATTTTAAACCTAAATACACGGTAAATAAAGATAAAAAAGCAGTTGTAAAAAAGCTGAAGGATCTTGCCACTAAAGCAGAGACCGTCTGGCTTGCGAGTGATGAGGACCGCGAGGGAGAAGCGATTGCCTGGCATTTAGCAGAAGAGCTTAATCTGGACAAAACCAAGACCAGGCGTATCGTTTTTTCAGAAATTACCAAGAAGGCGATTTTAAGAGCGATTGAAAATCCAAGGGATATAGATTATAACCTGGTCAATGCACAGCAGGCGCGACGCGTTTTAGACCGTCTGGTGGGTTATGAGATTTCGCCGGTTTTATGGCGAAAGGTGAAGGGCGGACTTTCAGCAGGGCGTGTACAATCCGTTTCAGTGCGTTTGATTGTGGAGCGCGAACGCGAAATTCAAGCCTTCAATACGGAAGATTATTTTAGAGTAGATGCCGAGTTTGCTAATGCCGAAGGAAAGACTTTAAAGGCTAAACTGCCTAAAAATCTCGAGAATCGCAAAGAGGCTGAAAAATTCCTGAATGCAAATGCTAATGCAACTTTTAAGGTTGATGCGCTAACCACAAAGCCTGCAAAAAAATCTCCTGCTCCTCCATTTACCACTTCAACGCTTCAGCAGGAAGCTTCGCGTAAACTGTATTTTTCGGTAAGTAAAACGATGACTTTAGCTCAGCGTTTGTATGAAGCGGGTCTTATCACTTATATGAGAACCGATAGTGTTAACCTTTCGCAGGATGCAAAACAAGCTGCAGCAGATGAGATCGTGGCAGCATACGGTCAAAAATATCATAAAGAGCGCAATTATAAAGGGAAAAGCAAAGGCGCACAGGAAGCTCACGAAGCCATCAGGCCGACAGACTTTAGTAAACACAGCATAAATCTGGACAGAGATCAGGCTCGTTTGTACGAGTTGATCTGGAAACGTGCCATTGCCTCTCAGATGAGTGAAGCCCAATTGCAGCGCACCAATGTTCAGATTGCTTCTTCAAACCATTCGTCTAATTTTACTGCAAATGGTGAGGTGATCAAATTTGATGGGTTTCTTAAAGTGTATCTGGAAGGAACCGATGATGAAGATCAGGAAGAAAGCGGAATTCTTCCACCTTTAAAAGAAGGTGAGAAACTCGATAATCTCTGGATCACCGCTACCGAGCGATTTACCAGACCGCCCTATCGTTATACCGAAGCATCTTTGGTTAAAAAATTGGAAGAATTAGGTATTGGTCGACCTTCTACTTACGCACCTACCATTACAACCATTCAGAATAGAAAATATATCGAGAAAGGTAATGTAGAAGGCACCGAGCGTGAATACGATTTGCTTACACTGAAAAAAGGTAGTGTCAAAGCAAAAAAACTCACCGAAAAAGTAGGTTCAGACAAAGGGAAGCTTGTGCCTACAGATGTTGGGATGGTGGTCAATGACTTTTTGGTCAATCACTTTGAAAATATTCTCGACTATAATTTTACCGCTAAAGTTGAGCAGGATTTTGACGAAATCGCCGAAGGTAACGAGGAGTGGACGAAGATGATGAAAGACTTCTACAAAGATTTTCATCCGCAGGTTAAAGATGTGGCCGAAAATGCCGACCGTGAAGTAGGCGAGCGGGTTCTGGGAACAGATCCTAAAACCGGAAAGCCGGTGAGCGTGCGTCTGGGTAAATATGGTGCTATGGTCCAAATAGGTTCCGTAGAAGATGATGAAAAACCTCAGTTTGCAGGCCTTTTGCCCGATCAGCAATTGGAAAGTATCACCTTTGAAGAAGCGATGGATTTGTTTAAACTGCCGCGCGAGTTGGGTGAATACGAAGGCGAAACGGTTGAAGTTAATAATGGGCGTTATGGTCCGTATGTCAAGTTTGGAAAAACTTTTGTTTCCCTTCCAAAAGGGCGCGATCCTCTTGAAGTGGAATATGATGAAGCTGTTAAATACATTAAAGAAAAACAAAAGGCTGACGCTCCCATTTATGAATATGAAGATAAACCGGTAACTAAAGGGGTTGGGCGTTTTGGTCCCTTTATTAAATGGAACAGTATTTTTATCAATGTCAATAAAAAGTACGACTTTGATAACCTTTCTGAAGAGGATATTGTTGAGCTTATTGAAGACAAAAAGCAGAAAGAAAAAGATAAAATTATCCACAACTTTAAGGAAGAAGGTATTCGCGTTGAGAAAGCGCGATGGGGGCGTTCAAATATCATTAAGGGAAAAACCAAAATAGAGTTGCCCAAGACCGTTGATGCGGCTAAACTTACTCTGGAAGAAGTAAAAGATATCATCGAGAAACAGGGCCCAAAACCCAAAAAGAAAGCAGCTTCTAAAACTGCAAAGAAGAAAACCACACGTAAAAAGACAACCGCAAAAAAGAAATAATGCATGGCATTTGAAAATTTGCTACCCGTATCTGACGCGCTTATAGCTCAGGCCGGTTTGTATAATGAACAGCGGCTTTTTAACCAGCTTCAGATTCACACGCGAGAAAACGGCCTGCCTGATCTGGAAAATCTGGATGTTGTTCTTATAGGAGTACGTGAAGGACGTGGCGCAGTTGAAGAACAGGAGACTTATTTAGATTTTTCACCGCTGCGTAAGGCCTTCTACACGCTATTTCCTGGAAATTGGCATACGCGTATTGGTGATTTGGGGGATTTGAATGCCGGGGATCAGCTGTCAGATACCTACTATGCGCTTAACGAGTTGGTCACTGCGTGCGTAAAAAATGACGTGATCCCAATAATCCTTGGCGGTAGTCAGGATTTAACCTATGCTTTATATCGTGCTTTTGACGATCTGGATCAGATGGTTAATCTGGTAAGTGTTGATAGCAGATTTGATCTGGGAAACAGCAGTTTACCTATTACAAATCAATCGTATGTAGGTAAGATTATCGTAAACCAACCCTATAATCTCTTCAATTATTCGAACCTTGGCTATCAGACTTTTTTTAACAGCCAGGAAGAAATTGATTTGATGGAAAGGCTTTATTTTGATGCTTTTCGTTT
Organism: uncultured Flavimarina sp.; assembly: GCA_964398145.1. Lineage (GTDB taxonomy): Bacteria > Bacteroidota > Bacteroidia > Flavobacteriales > Flavobacteriaceae > Leeuwenhoekiella. Next base: position 47,224 of record CAYNMH010000001.1, read on the forward strand.
AGGAAGTCTTACTTCAGATATCAGCCGGATTGAACCGGTAATGCGGGATGCAGATATTGTGAGTTTTGATTTATCTGCTATTCAGGCAGATACTTTGGGTTTTATGCATCCTGAACAAAGTAATGGTTTTAACGGAAGAGAATCCTGTGCGATTGCAAGATATGCCGGCTTGAGTGACCGCGTGCGTATTTTTGGAGCTTTTGAATATTTGGTTACTAAAGATACACGTAGTTCTGCCTCGCTCGTTGGTCAGATTATTTGGTATTTTATCGAGGGAGTGAATTTTAGGATGAATGAATCCTTATCAAACAGAGATGAGGATTTCTTGCATTATTCAGTGCCGGTAGATGAGGAATTATTAAGCTTTTATAAAAGTAAAAAGTCAGACCGCTGGTGGATCGAAATCCCTTTTTTAGAGGGGGTTAATACTAAATTAAAAAGGCACACGTTATTACCTTGCACTGAAGAAGACTATTTAAATGCCTGTAACCAGGAAATTCCTGAGCGCTGGTACAAGGCGAAGCGTAAAAACGAATTATAATTAACATTTTATTTAGATTTTAAGGTAATTTTCAGGAAAAAATTGCTTTTTAGCATTTTTATAGATAGGTTTACCGTCTCAAATCTAGATTTAACATAATTAACCTATGAAGAAGTTTCTTGCAATTGTTGCAATTGCGAGCTCGTTGATTGGTTGCGGTCGCAACGATCGTGGAGAGCTTGTTGGAGCAAAAGGCAAAAAGTGGAATCCTGAAAAGCCCTACGGAATGACCTTAGTTTCCGGTGGAGCTTTTATTATGGGTAAAAGCGATGATGACATCGCCGCCATCAAAGATGCGCCCACTAAAACGGTAACCGTCCGCTCTTTCTACATGGACGAAACCGAAATTACCAATTCAGAGTACAGACAATTCGTAGAATGGGTTCGTGACTCAGTCATTCGTGCTCGCTTAGCTATTGAAGCAGACCTAATGGGAGAAACTCCTGGAAATGGCGGTATTGGCGATTATGCTTTTGTGGATTATGATCCAGATGACATGACACCTTACGAGCAGTATATGTATGATAATTACTACAGTTTAAGCGACGATTATAGCGATCGTAAACTAAACTGGGATATCGATTTGATCAATGATCCTATGGATTATCCAGATGAATCGTATGTAATGGTCATGGATTCAATGTATATTCCTCTCGAAGAAGCTTATAATGGTCAGCGTACCATTGATGTGGAAAAGTTGGTGTTTAAGTACAAATACTTAGACATTGAAGCAGCAGCACGTAAAAAAAACGGAGCGCGTAAAGATTATATTATTACAGAGGAAACCAAAATTTATCCCGATACCACAGTTTGGATTAAAGACTTTGCCTATTCCTATAATGAGCCCATGCATAACGATTACTTCTGGCATAGTGCTTATGATGATTATCCCGTAGTAGGTGTAAGCTGGCAACAGGCTAAAGCTTTTTGTCAATGGCGTACAGATAATAAGAATTCCTATAAAAAACAGCGAGGCCAGGAATTGGTGAACCGTTTCCGTCTGCCTAGTGAGGCAGAGTGGGAATATGCTGCACGCGGAGGACTTGAAAGCGCAACTTATCCCTGGGGAGGGCCTTACGCCAAGAACGATCGAGGTTGTTTTATGGCTAACTTTAAACCTTTACGAGGTGACTATGCTGCAGATCAGGCTTTATATACTGTGGAAGCAGATGCCTACGAGCCTAATGATTACGACCTGTACAATATGGCCGGCAACGTTTCAGAGTGGGTGGCTTCATCATACGACCCCAATGCCTATGAATACGTTTCTACGATGAATCCTAATGTAAGCGACCCGCTTAACGCACGTAAAGTGGTGCGTGGTGGTTCCTGGAAAGATGTGGCTTATATGATTCAGGTGAGTACACGAGATTACGAATATGCCGATTCTGCCCGAAGTTATATTGGTTTCCGAACTGTGCAGGACTACCTGGGCGTTGATCAGGATGTAAATATGAGAAACGGTGCCTCGCGCCGCTAATTAACCCTAAATATATTTCCCCAAATATATCTTAACCTATTTCACTTAACTTTAAAATTTTTAAAATGGCACAAAAAGGAAAACTCTCTGTAACTAATATGATTTATGGAATTGGTGCTGCAATTGTAATTGTAGGAGCACTTTTCAAAATCCAGCACTGGCCTTATGGCTCATTAATTCTTACCATCGGAATGCTAGTAGAGGCATTTGTATTTACGTACTCGGCTTTTGAACGACCTAAGGACGATTTAGATTGGTCTTTGGTTTACCCTGAATTGGCAGGTGATTCACCCATTGGTCAACCTAAAAAGAAAGAAGAGCTTTCTGAGGCTAAAGGGTTGCTTTCAGAAAAGCTGGATGCTATGTTAAAAGAAGCCCGTATCGATTCAGAGCTTATGAGCAGTTTAAGCACCAGCATCCGCAGTTTTGAAGGAGCAGCTAAAGGTATGGCTCCAACTGCCGAGGCGATGAATTCTACTAAAAAATACAGCCAAGAAATGGCACTTGCTGCTGCTCAAATGGAATCTTTAAACAGCCTTTATAAAGTTCAGGTTGAGACTGCCGGTCGTCAGGCTGAGATTAACAACGAAGTGGCCAACAATGCCGGAAAGTTGAAAGAGCAAATGGAAAGTTTAGCAACCAACCTGTCATCACTTAATGGTGTGTATGGTGGTATGTTATCTGCTATGAGCAAACGATAACTGAATTTATTCATTGATTATTAATTCAGTAGAAAATTAGCACTATGGCAGGAGGAACACAATCCCCAAGACAGAAGATGATCAATCTGATGTATCTGGTGTTTATTGCAATGATTGCGATGAACGTAGATAAAGAGATTTTGAATGCATTTAAAATTTTTGACCTTAAATTTCTTAGCTCTAATGAGCGTCTAGCAGAGGAGAATCGCTTCGCAATGGCGGGTCTCGAAGCAAAAGCACTCGAGCAACCTGCGAAGTACGAGCCTTTGCTAAACAAGGCAGAACGAGTTAAAGAAATCTCGGATGATTTTTACAATTACTTAGGCAATATTAAGGACACCCTAACAGAAGGTGTTGATACTAGCAGTTATGCTAATCTTGATAAGACATCAGTATTAGATGAACGCTGGTTTACTGGTGATCGCTACACTAAAGATGGCGAAGCTTTCCTAGCTAAAATAGACGAATATAAAAGTCAAATGGAAGAAGTTCTAGGGTCGGAATTTAGTGATGTTAATAAAATTATTCAACGCACGTTTGCAACAGATCCTGAAACCAATAAGGATGGAAAAGAAATCGCGTGGTTACGCTATAATTTTGAAGGCTACCCTTTAGCAGCTTCCATAACCCGCTTTACACAGATGCAGAACGATGTACGCACTGCTGAATCGGAAGTTTATTCTTCTTTATTGCAGGGACAGTTGAGTAAAGATGTCTCTCTAAGCAATTATGAAGCTATTGTAATACCTGAAAAAACAGCTTTCTTTTCTGGTGAATCGTTTAAAGGTAAAGTGGTGTTGGGTCGTTTTGATAATTCCTTAAATTTCGACAAAGTCGTTATAAACGGTAAAGAAGTTGATAATCTTCAAGCAGGCCAGGTAGTTTTAGATTTTCCAGCAGGTCAGGTAGGTACAAGACAAATAACAGGAGAACTTGTGTATACTGAAGATGGAGAGCCTAAATCCATACCTATTAAGAGTGAATACGCCGTTATTAACAAACCCAACTCTGCCACAATTTCTGCAGATAAAATGAACGTAGTGTATCGCGGTGTTGATAACCCGATGACGATTAGTTTTGCAGGTGTTGCTGATAACAATGTAAATGCTAGTGCGCCAGGTTTATCAAGAGGATCTGGAAGTAGCTATGTGATGAGACCCGGTCAGGGACGTGAAGTTACGATAACTGTTTCCGGAACGATGGCAGATGGTACCAAGGTTAGTGATTCAAAACAATTCCGTATAAAAGATATTCCAAACCCTATCGGAACCGTACGTGGGGAAGATGGTATACTAAAAATGCAACGTAATTCGTTAGAGATTTCAGAGATAGGCGCTGCCTTACCTGATTTTGATTTTGAATTGGGTCTGCGCGTAACCGGATTTAAATTTAACGTGCCAGGGCAGCCTACTGTCCAGGTAAGTGGAAACAGACTTGATCAACGTGCAAAAGATGTACTGCGTCGTGCTCAACGGGGCGAGACTGTACAGATCTTTGATATAGATGCTCAAATTTCAGGAAACAGCAGTTACCGACTTAAAAAAGTATCTCCTGTTTTGATTGAGCTTACCAATTAAAAGAAATGATTATGAAAGGCCAGAAACTAATACTTTTTGTTTTGTGTACGATAGGTGGTTTGAGCTCATTTGCTCAGACTAACATTCTTAACGCAAAAATGCCTGGTGAGATGTTTGAAAAAACAGAAGGGCAAATTGAGTTAGATAACGATAAACCCCTTCCTTACGGTTATGTAGATAGCCGGGATGTGCTGTGGGGTAAAAATACGTGGGAGATTGTAGACTTAGATGAGCGTATCAATTTTCCTTTATATTATCCTGTTGATACTAATAATATAGGTTCTGACCGCAGATCTTTGTACGACGTTTTGGTTAAAAATGCCAAAGCCGGTAAACTCGATATTTATGCCGATTCGTATTTCAATCAAAAAATAGAATTGGGAGATATTGCTGCGGCAATGTCCCGGGTTGACACTACAGATTTAGGTATTGAGCAAATTAACGCTGGTTATGAAGTTGACGAGCAGTATATAGATCGCAGGGATATTAGTGCTGCAGATATTGAGCAGTATTGGATTCGTGGATACTGGTATTTCGATAAGCGTCAGGGTGAACTTAAATACCGTTTAATAGGAATTGCTCCGGTTGCGCCGGATGTTAACTTTATTGATGATGAAGATCCTGTAATGGTTCCCCTGTTCTGGGTTTGGTATCCTACTGCTCGCGAAATCCTTCACGAAGCCAAAGTATTTAACCCGCAGAACTCGGCTCAGCCTTTATCATTTGACCATCTGCTGAATTCACGCCGTTTCAACGGAGTGATTTATCAGGTTGATAATATTCAGGGAGATCGTGAGGTGAAACAATACATTGCAGATAATGCGATGATGCAGTTGTTAGAATCCCAGCGTATCAAAGAGCAAATTCGCAATTTTGAAATCGATATGTGGAATTATTAAATTGTAATTTCAAAAAATTAAAAAGAACGCCTTGAAAGAGGCGTTTTTTTATGCGAAATGATTTTCCTTTTGCTATTTTAATATCTTATGGAACATGTAGATTATCTGGTAGTAGGGTTCGGTCTGGCCGGGATGGCATTTTGCGATCAGCTTGAGCAGCATAATAAATCGTTTAAAGTTGTAGAGGCTCATTTTCCTTCGGCCAGTAAAGTGGCGGCCGGCCTCATCAACCCGGTAATACTGAAACGTTACACCATTCCCTGGAAAGGGGAAGAGCAATTTGATGGAGCTGTTTCTTATTTTAAAAGACTTTCTAATGCTCTGGACACTGATGCAGTAGATCTGATGCCCGTTCATAAAGTGTTTTCTTCGGTGGAGGACCAGAACAACTGGTTTGAAGCTACAGACAAACCGGTATTAAATCGGTTTTTAAAAGACGAATTGATTAAAAATTCTGAAGAACCTCTAAAAGCCCATTTTGGTAAGGGCGAAGTGCTTGAAAGCGTCCGCATCCGCATTCCTGAATTGATTCAGGCCTATACGAAGAAGCTACAGCTTCAGAATAAATTTATCAACGCCACATATGATTATAATGCCCTGCAACTAGATGGGCAGCGGGGCGTTACCTATAAAAACGTTCATGCTAAAACGGTCATATTTGCTGAAGGTTTTGGTCTCAAAAATAACCCTTATTTCAACAGGCTTCCGCTAGTGGGAAATAAAGGAGAATATTTAATAATAAAAGCCCGGAACCTACAACTCAAGCACGCTTCAAAATCTACCTTTTTTATCATTCCGCTAGGTGATGATCTTTATAAGGTAGGCGCGACGTTCAACTGGAAAGAAAAGGATAGCTTAGCAACGATAGCTGCCCGTGAAGAGCTTGAGACTTATTTAAACAAGATTTTGCTTTGCGATTATGAAGTGGTAGATCAGCAAGCCGGGATTAGACCCACTACTGGGGATCGCAGACCACTTTTAGGCAGGCATCCGCAACATCGCCAACTCGTTTTGTTGAATGGACTGGGTACGCGTGGAACCATGATGGCACCCTATCTGGCCGATTTACTTTTTAAACATCTTGAGGCAAATTTGCCATTGGAGGATACGGTTTCCATATCGCGCTTTCCTAAAAAGTTTTAGCCTTGTCTTTATCGTATTTAAAGAAAATGTTCACCCAAATATTACGGCTCAGGCGCATAATAACGGGAGCTAAAACAAATAAAGTCGCTACAATTACTAAAAACGCCGTAAGAAGCGTAGAATTTAAAAAGTAATAGGAAATTATAAATGCCGCGACTGCAAAAGCCACACCTACACCATAACTCACATACATAGCTCCGTAAAAGAATGACGGCTCAATTTTAAATTTGGTATGACAATGCGGGCAATGCTCGTGCATTTTAAGCGTTTCAGACAGTTTATAGGGATTGGCATTTTTGTACATTCCTGCCTGCTGGCATACCGGGCAGGTTCCTGTAAAAATACTGTAAAGCGGATTTCCTTGTAAGATGTTTTTCATAGTTCAAAAATAAAGGTTTCCATTATTAAGAGTAAGTGATTTAGGTTACAAAAAAGCAATTACTTATGCTTCCGCTAATCGTGGATTTAATGGTAACTTTGCGGCTTTAAAAATCACAGTATGCTTAACATTCATAACCTTTCGGTTAGTTTTCAGGGATCGTATCTTTTTGAAGAGGTTACATTTAGATTGGGAGAAGGAGACCGCGTAGGTCTGGTGGGGAAAAATGGTGCCGGCAAGTCAACCATGTTGCGTATAATCTCTGGTGAACAAGAATACGATACAGGTCAAATTGCGACCGATAAGGAAGTGGAAATCGGTTTTCTAAAGCAGGATATTGATTTTGTGGAAGGGCGCACCGTGCTCGAAGAGTCTTATCAGGCTTTTGAAACGATCAAAAAGCTTGAGAAGCGTTTGGAACAAATCAATACCGAGCTCGCTGAGCGTACCGATTATGAAAGTGAGTACTACCACGACTTGATGGTTGAGCTTAACGAAGTTCAGCATCAATATGAAATACACGGCGGGTATAATTATCAGGGTGATACCGAACGCATCCTGATGGGATTAGGGTTTAAACGTGAAGATTTTAACCGTATCACAGACACCTTCTCGGGCGGATGGCGTATGCGTATTGAGTTGGCCAAACTGCTGTTACAAAACAACGACGTGCTTCTTCTGGATGAGCCTACCAACCACCTGGATATTGAATCGATCATCTGGTTGGAGGGTTTTTTGCGTAACTATACCGGGGCCGTGGTAATTGTTTCTCACGATAAGATGTTCTTAGATAACGTGACGAATCGTACTATAGAAATTTCTTTGGGCAAGATTTACGACTATCCTAAACCGTATTCCAAATACCTGGTGCTTCGTAAAGAAATGCGCGATCAGCAACTTGCAGCTCAGAAAAATCAACAAAAAGAAATCGAGCAAACCGAAAAACTGATTGAAAAATTCAGGGCGAAAGCCTCCAAAGCCACGATGGCACAATCCCTCATTAAAAAGCTTGATCGCATGGATGTGATTGAAGTTGATGAGGACGATAACAGTGTGATGACGCTTAATTTTCCGGTTTCAGTGGTTCCGGGAAAGGTGGTCATTGAAGCAGAAGATGTTGCGAAAAATTACGGCGAAAAGACGGTTTTAGACGGAATAGATTTGCTTGTAGAACGCGATAGTAAAACAGCATTTGTAGGTCGAAACGGTCAGGGGAAATCCACTTTGGCAAAAATTATTGTAGACGAAATCAGTTACGAAGGCAGGCTTAAACTGGGCCATAATGTACAAATTGGTTATTTCGCACAAAACCAGGCTGATTATCTGGATGGAAACAAGACCGTTCTGGATACGATGATCGATGCGGCAAATGAGAAAAACCGAAGCAAGGTGCGGGATATTCTGGGATCATTTTTATTTAGAGGTGATGAGGTCGAGAAGTATGTACGTGTTCTGTCGGGAGGTGAGCGTAACCGTCTGGCACTGGCAAAGTTAATGCTACAACCCTTTAACGTGCTGGTGATGGACGAACCTACCAATCACCTGGACATCAAATCAAAAAATGTATTGAAAGACGCCCTCAATCGTTTCGAAGGTACCTTGCTTATCGTCTCGCACGACCGGGATTTTCTGCAGGGATTGACGACTACTGTATATGAATTTAGAAATCACCAGATTAAAGAATATCTTGGTGATATTGATTACTATCTGGAGCAGCGCGAGGTGCAGGATATGCGTGAAATTGAGAAAAAGGAAAAAAAGGAAAAGTCCAAACCCGAACCTTCAAAAAATCTAAATCACGATCAGAAAAAATTCAAATCCTTAAGCAATCAGTTGAGCAATACAGAGTCTGAAGTTCAAAAACTAGAGCGCGAACTTAAGAAGATGGATGCAGAACTTGCTGCAAATTATGAGGCTACTGCTGCAAAGCCTGATTTTTTTGACCGCTACAACAGCTTAAAAAAGAAATTGGAGCGTCAGATGGAAAAATGGGAATCAATTTCTGAAGAACTGGAAGAGTTTAACTAGATTTTAACTTTAGGGTTTTGTTAACTTATCAAGCGGGGCGTTACAGGTACATTTGCGCAAAATCGATCTTATTTTAAAAGAATGCTGACAGCTGTACGTATCATTATTGCACTCCTAATTGTAGGGGGTGCCGCCACCGCAGGATATTTCATCGCTAATAAAGATAAAGAAGTACCTAAAGAAGTAGAAAAAGCAGTCAAGACTGTTTTTGTTGAGGAAGTTGAAAATACTACAGTCCCCATAATTATTCCGGCTAATGGTAATCTGGTGGCTAAAAACCGGTTGGAACTTTATGCAGAAGTTCAGGGGGTTTTTAGATCGAGTGCGCACGATTTTAAAGTAGGTCAAAAATACAATCGTGGTGAAACGCTTCTAAATTTGGATGCTTCTGAATATTACGCTTCGGTACAGGCGGCCAAAAGTGAACTCTACAACCTCATTACATCCATAATGCCCGATCTCAGGCTTGATTATCCGGATTATTTTCAGAAATGGCAAAGTTATCTGGATGCCTTTGAAATGAGCAGATCGGTCCCCGATTTGCCGGAAACCTCTTCGGGTCAGGAAAACTACTTCATCACCGGTCGCGGTATTTTTTCCGCTTATTATAATGTGAAAAATTTAGAAGAGCGTCTGGTTAAATATCGCATCACCGCTCCATTTAACGGTATTCTTACCGAGGCTTCAGTAACCAAAGGAACCTTGGTGAGGTCCGGGCAGAAACTTGGTGAATTTATTGACACTTCGGTTTATGAACTGGAGGTTTCTATAGGGAAAAAATTTAGTGATTTACTGCAACCCGGTGAGGAGGTAGTTCTTTCAGACGCTGGCGGAAACGAATATAAGGGAGAGGTTGTGCGTATAAACGGCAGGGTTGACCAAAGTACACAAACCATCAGGGTATTTATTGAAGTAAAAGGAGAGGCCTTAAAAGAGGGGATGTTTCTAGAAGCTTTACTTAATGCTAAAGAAGAAAAAAATGCAATAAGTCTTCCCCGGGAGCTTGTAGTAGACAACTCAAAAATTTATGTGGTTAAAGATAATTTGCTTGACCTTATTGAAGTAGAACCGGTGTATTTTTCAGATAAAACCGTTGTGGTAAGAGGTCTTCAGGACGGTACGCGTTATTTGGCGAAACCCGTTCCGGGCGCTTATTCCGGAATGCGCGTAAAAGTCTATGAGGAAAATGCGGCCAAAGCAGACCAAGCAGAGTAGGTTTTATGAAAAAGATCATCAGTTACTTCATAAAATACGATGTAGCGGTTAACATCGTCATTTTTGCATTCGTCATTTTTGGAATCATCGGCGTGTTACGTATGCGTTCGTCATTTTTTCCACTTATTGATTCGGAAATAATAACCATAAATGTAACCTATCCCGGCGCTGCCCCCCAGGAGATTGAAGAAGGGATTATTCTTAAAATTGAGGATAATCTCAAAGGTCTGGTGGGAATCGAGCGGGTGACTTCAACTTCCCGCGAAAACGGAGGCAATGTTACTATAGAAATTGATAACGATGAAGATATCAATGTTGTTCTGGCCGAAGTTAAAAATGCGGTAGATCGTGTTCCCAGTTTTCCCAGCGGAATGGAACCCCTGGTTGTGGCCAAGCAGGAGGCCATACGTGAAACTATTGGCTTTGCTGTAAGTGGAGAGACTATCGACCTTGCAACGCTGAAGCAAATTGCCCGCGATATAGAATACGATTTAAGGGCAATGAAGGGTATTTCTCAAATAGAAATTACAGGATTTCCCGATGAAGAAATAGAAATAGCCGTTCGCGAAAATGATTTACTGGCTTACAACCTCACTTTCCAGGAAGTGTCACAAGCAGTATCCCGTGCAAATATTCTCACAACCGGTGGTAATATAAAGACAGAAGAAGAAGATTATTTGATTAGGGCCAATAACCGCTCGTATTACGGGAAAGAATTGAATAATCTAATCGTACGGGCAAACCCTGATGGTTCGGTAGTCAAACTGAGCGATGTTGCCGTTATTCGCGATCGATTTTCTGAAACACCAAATGCTTCCTATTTTAACGGAAATCTCTCGGTAAACGTGGAAGTGAGTAACACCAATAATGAAGATCTGTTGCCCACAGCCACACTGGTTAAAAACTACATTGAAGAATTCAATGCTAAATATGACGCAGTTCATATTGATATTACTTCAGATTCTTCTATCCGACTTAAGCAGCGCACCAATTTATTATTGGTAAACGGTGCTGAAGGAATTTTACTCGTATTGCTGTTCCTGTCCTTTTTTCTCAATACGCGGCTGGCATTCTGGGTGGCCGCAGGAATACCTGTGGCATTTTTGGGAATGTTCATCTTTGCAGGAGGTTTTGGAGTAACCATAAACGTACTTTCACTTTTTGGGATGATTATCGTGATCGGAATTCTGGTGGATGATGGGATTGTAATCAGCGAAAATATCTACCAGCATTATGAAATGGGTAAAACCCCCATTAGGGCAGCCATAGATGGCACAATGGAAGTGATTCCGCCTATTATTTCGGCTATTATCACTACAGTACTTGCATTTTCCACCTTCTTATTTTTAGATAGTAGAATCGGGGAGTTTTTTGGTGAAGTTTCAACCGTTGTTATTCTTACACTGATTGTTTCTTTGGTAGAAGCGCTAATCATTTTACCCGCACACATTGCCCACAGTAAAGCTTTGGTGCGTGAGGAAGATCTGGACATCAGCAAAAAGAAGGGCTTTGATAAATTTTTATATTCGTTGCGTTTTTTTAATGAAAAGGGAGACCAGTTTATGCAATATATGCGTGACAAACTTTATACTCCTTTGTTGCGGTTTACCCTGCGTAATCAATTGATTACACTTTCGGTTATTTTAGGTCTTTTTATTTTAACGGTGAGTTCTATTATAGGAGGCGTAATTGGGGTTACTATATTTCCCAGTATAGCAAGTGATACGGTTTCTATAGACTTATTAATGCCTGAAGGTACAAATCCCCAGCGTACAGACAGTATTATAACTATGGTAGAATCTGCAGCATGGCGAATAAATGAAGATTTTACAGCACGGCAAACCGATAATCAGCAGGTGATTGAGAATATCATAAAAAGAGTAGGGCCGGGTAATAATAAGGCGTCATTGCGCATAAACCTGCTTCCCGGTGAGTTCCGTGACTTTTCATCTCCAGATATTACTAATGCGATTCGTGATGAGGTGGGGGAAGTGTTTGGTGTGGAGCGCTTAACCTTTGGTTCTGGTGGGAATTTTGGAGGAAGTCCTATATCTATTTCTCTTTTGGGGAATAACACTGAAGAATTAGAGGCCGCTAAAGAAGAGCTGAGAGCAGCTTTAGAAGACAATGCGCTTTTAAGAGATGTAGTAGATACAGATCCGGAAGGAATCAAAGAAATTCAGATTGAGCTAAAAGAAACGGCCTATGCGCTGGGACTTAACTTAAATAGCGTTATGGGACAGGTGCGAAGTGGCTTTTTTGGAACACAGGCTCAGCGTTTTCAACGCGGGCAGGATGAGATACGGGTTTGGGTGCGTTATGACCGGGAAGACCGCAGCAGCCTAAATGATCTCGACGATATGCGTGTTGTAACACCATCCGGCGAGCGTATTCCGCTTAGCGAAATAGCAACCTATCAAATTGCCCGTGGCGATGAGTCGATAAGCCACCTGGAAGGGCAGCGTGAGATACAGGTCAACGCAGATATGGCAGACCCCAATGGTAGTGTTACTGAAATCCTGGATGATGTTAAAAGCAATATTCTTCCAGATATTCTGTCAAAATATCCCACCATTTCCGTTTCTTATGAAGGTCAGAATCGGGAAGCAGAGAAGCTTACCAGTTCAGCTAATAATGTGATTTGGGTTATTCTGTTTTTGATATATGCGACCATCGCTTTTACCTTCCGCAGTTACAGTCAGCCATTTTTATTGTTGTTGATGATTCCATTCAGTATTATAGGTGTGGCCTGGGGGCATTACTTAAATGGTTTCCCCATTAATGTACTTTCTGCTTTAGGAATTATTGCGCTTATAGGTATTATGGTTAATGACGGTCTCGTGCTTATAGGCAAGCTTAACGGTTTTCTTAAAGACGGGATGAAGTTTGAAGAGGCTATTTTTGAAGCCGGCCGCTCCCGTTTTAGAGCCATTTTCCTTACCAGTATTACGACCATTGCCGGTCTTGCGCCCTTACTCTTAGAAAAAAGCCGACAAGCTCAATTTCTAAAGCCTATGGCAATTTCTATTTCTTTTGGTATTGCAATAGCTACCGTACTTACTTTATTGATGCTACCCCTGCTGCTTTCTATATCTAATAAAATCAAAACTAAATCAGTCTGGGTACGTACGGGAACAGAACCCGATCGGGAAGATGTAGAACGCGCTATTAAAGAATTAAAACAAGATGAAAAAGATGGGCATTAATCCAATAAATCATTTCGTTTTTATTTCAGGCGAAAAAAATATCGGGAGACAGCTCATAGGTGCTGTGCTACTCCTCTTTTGGGTAATTCCACAAAGTTTTGGTCAGCAGCTTTCCAAAGCCGAAGCGATTGCCTTAACCCTTGAAAATAACTATGGGATTGCAGTGGCAGATAATGATGTTCTCATTGCAGAGAACAATGCCGGGGTTCTTAACTCGGGTTATTTACCGTCTGTCTTTGGACTTGCCGGATTGTCTTACAGCTTGCAGGATCAGCGAACGGACCGGGATGACGGGCAATCATTTGTGCTCAATGATGCGCGGTCAGAAAATTACAATGCCTCTGTAAATTTAGAATATACGTTATTCGACGGGTTAGGGCGGTTTTACAACTTTAAACGACTCAAAGAACAATATAATCTCTCTAAGCTGGAAGCACGTGAGACCATAGAAAATACTTTAATTCAGTTGTTTTCGGTTTATTATGAAGTTGCGCGGCTTACCGAAAATGAGGAAATTTTAGAACAAACTCTGGAAATATCCCGAAACCGGGTCACCCGTGCCGATTATCGGTTTGATTATGGGCAAAACACAAAACTTGAGGTTTTAAATGCTGAGGTAGATGTTGCAAGTGACAGTATTAATTTGATGAATACGCGTCAACAACTCGAAAATACCAAAAGGGATCTCAATGTTATACTCGCGCGCGATCTCAAGGCAACCTTTGAAGTCGATACGATGGTAACCTTTATACCAAAAATAGAATTAGACAGTTACCTTAAGCTGGCCGAGGAGAACAACGTTCGTTTATTACAGAGCGAGTCGGCTATCACCCTAAGCGGTTATGATATTAAAACCTCAAAAGCCCGTTTTTTACCGAGTATAGGTCTTAATGGCTCGTATGGATGGAATGAAGCGGTTAGCCCTGCATCAGCGTTTTTTACGGGAAGCACACGTCAAACTACCGGTTTTCAGGGAGGTCTTAATTTACGTTGGGATCTTTTTGATGGTGGGAGCAGTGTAACGCAGTTAAAAAATGCTCAAATACGTCAGGATAGTCAAAAATTGCTCAAAGAGCAGGTACGCATAGAGGTGCAGCGTGATATTGCAAATGCTCTGGGCAATTACAACAATTTGCTCGCTATTTATGTGATTCAGGAGCAGAATGTGGTGACTAATAAAAATAATTTTGAGCGGTCAAAAGAGCGTTTTAATCTTGGGCAGATTACTTCAATAGAGTTTAGGCAGGCGCAAATCAACTTAATAAATGCTGAAACCAATAAAAATTTTGCAAAATATGAGGCTAAGCTGGCTGAATTGCAATTATTACAGCAAATAGGTCAACTCCTCAATATTGAATTTTAGATGGAAGAACACTTTTTTCAATGCCCGTACTGCTGGGAAGAAATCTCAATGCTTCTGGATTCTTCAGTAAGTTTCCAGGTGTATGTGGAAGATTGCGAGGTATGTTGTAATCCCATCGAACTTCGCGTACGCTACGAGGATCAGGAACTTGTAGAATTCAATGCAGGCAGTATTGAGCAGTAATTTGCAATTCAAAAAATTAGGATTTTTTTGGATTACGGTAGTTTGTTGATTTTGTAACTTTTTATAAATAATGAAGTTATGAAATTAAGGTATTTTGAATTGGGGAACCACGTTTTGGGCTTTGTCGCGACGTCTAAAATAGATAAAGAACTGGTTGATGATTTTCACGCTGAAATCAAAGAACGCTTAGAGAAATACGATAAAATTAGAATCTTTTGCGAAAATGCTTCCGGCAAATCAGTAAGTGTGAAAGCAACTTTTAAGCATTTTTTATTCAAGCTGAAACATAGAGACCGGTTTGAGAAAATCGCGATAGTATCTAATACGTGTGAAGATAAATTAAAATCACAGATTGAATGCTCTTTTTTAAAGGCTGAATGTCATTTTTACAAAAGTGACGAGCGTACGGAAGCTCTTCAATGGATTTCAGATTAAATACTTTTGAAGGCTGAAAATGATACAGTCAGTTAAACCCAGAACTCTTGCTTTTAAAATTCAATTTATCAGATCATTCAGTAGGATATATTATCGATGGTACGATGGATTCTGATGCTATTCAGGAATTGAAATCTGCTATTCTTAAAATCCTGAAAGAGCACAAAACCATTAATTTGTACCTTGAAGATAAAAATATACAAGGCTTTAGTCTTGATGCCATTTTTATAGCTTCTGTTTTCCCTATGCAACACCTTACGCAGCTTAATAAAATTGCGATGGTCACTAACCGCAAATGGATTCACGCCATAGGTAGTATTAATAAGGCATTAGCCGGTGTGGAGATACGCAATTTCACTATTGAAGAGCGCCTGCAAGCCATCAGTTGGATTGCTGAAGATTAATCAAGCAAAGTCATAGCTTTTAGCATTCCTTCTTTTAAATTAAGCCAGAGGTAATTAAAAAAAGACTTTGTGGTGTCCCGTGTTACCTCACCCTGCCCTTCTTTAAAGCCGGTATCTTCCCGTTTGCTGGTTTTGGAAATCAGGAGATTTGCAAGGGTGCTTGTAAGCCATTTTTTCTTCTGCTTTTCCTGATTTATTATTTGCACTTTATAGTCGTCATATTTCATTTTCATAGAAATACGGGAAGAAAGATTGCCGCCATCTATAGTAAAGAAAGTCTCGTGTAAGGTTCCTTCCATTGAAACACCCAGATTAGGCTCTGTAAAAGAGTCGAGTTTATCGACCGGTAAGTTTTTAACGCTGCCACGCACGCTAAATGCGTCGTTTGTGTTTTGAACGTCAAATTCCCAATCTAAGTGAAGCGGCCCCTGATTCATAAATAACGCGTCGATAGCTATTTGTGTTTTTTTGGTTCCCAATGCGTAGGTATTACCCAGATTTGTGATAGAAGCATCAATATTGCTAAAAATGAGCTTACCTGCCTGCGTCGTGGTTTTTACCTTCTCTTCGTAGGTTATTTTACCGTCCTTTATCAGAACCGAATCAACCATTAAATCAAAATTGAGTTCGCGTAGTTTACGGGAATACAGGGATTTAAATTCCTGACTGTCGGGCAAACGTTTGTCACGATATACTTGAAAATCTGGATTTATAAGCTGCAAAGCTGCTGCATCAAAATAGAGTTTTTCATTGGCATTATGCCCATACCGTAACGAGTCTATAGTAAGTTTTTTAATAAAGAGTGTATTGTGATCACGTTCAGTTGTAAGTTGTTTGCTTAATTCGCTTCGGCTTAAAACGGTTTTAAGTTCCAGATCATTTAGACTGAGTTCAGTTCCATCCCAATCAATACGTGCTATTTTTAAAACATCAAATTCACTCAATTTGTAATATAGAGAGTCTGAACTTACAGCAATACGCTTATAATTAAAAGGCCTCGTGATGGTTTCGGTTATAGTGGGGGTTATGTTTTCTAAATGAAGCGAAAAATGGGCTGTTTTTAAAAGCAGAGAGTCGGTACTGGCGTCCTGTATTTGTATAAATTCGGTTACCAGATCAAAACGCTCAATGTTAAAGCTACGATCGAGATTTTTAGCATTTATGGGATTTTCAATACTATCAGTAGAGGTGTCAGAATCAGCCTTCGGTTTTTTTCCTTTGAACGGGTAGTATAAAAGTGTATCTGCGTGAATACTTATTTCTCTGAAATTAATATTTCCATTTTTAAAATAATCCCAGTGATTAAAGCCTTCAAGCTTGACGGTGGCATTTTCTACTCTGCTGCCTGCGACTGAATCTCTAGATTTTAAACTAACATAGGCATTCTTCATTTGTGCGTGGCCGCCCCAGCTGTCAATAATTAAGTCGTCATAAGTTAAAGTGATGGAAGCAGGTAAATCATTCTCAATAACTTCCTGTAGCTGATTTTTTAAATAGCTGTTTACAAAGATGGCGCTGATTCCTAACAGACAGATAAGAATGAATAGGCCGATGAGTATTTTTTTCATAGGTCTAAGATATCTAATAGTCAGTGGTCTGCATGTTAGGGTTATGATAAACTTATTATGATTTTACAATTTATGTGGGTTTAGCTTGTGTAGAACGATAACTTGTTCTATATTTGCCGTCCAATATCGCGGGATAGAGCAGTAGGTAGCTCGTCGGGCTCATAACCCGAAGGTCACTGGTTCGAGTCCAGTTCCCGCTACTAAAAAAACCTTCAGTTAATGCTGGAGGTTTTTTGTTTTATGAAGGTTTTAAAGTGGTCACTGGTTCCCCCGATACTTCGGGGCAGTCCCGCTAATAGCAAAGACAAGGCCTCACAGAAATGTGAGGCCTTTTTGATTTAAAACTTTTTGACAGATTCTTGAACAGCACCTTTCCGGTGCTGTTCATGGTTCTTAAGAGAGTTCTTACCGTATTCCTTCTAGGTTTAATTCTTTAATTTCTGCCATTCAGGTGAAAAATAGGTCGAACGGCCTCCCACTTTAATTTTTTCGATTTCTGCCCCGGTATGGTAGCAGGTTGCTCCTTCTTTTCGATTGTGAATTAAAAATTCCTCCGGAAAATCAGCGTATTGGGCGTCGTGTTCTATTGCAGTTTCTATAACGTGCTGCATCGAATTATAGATTTTTTTGATTTGAGCTTTGGTCAGGTCTTCAACCTTGTGCTTTGGGTGTATCTGTGACTGATATAAAATTTCATCGGCCATCCAATTACCCACTCCGGCGGCCACACTTTGATCCATCAAAATCTTTTTGATATGTGTTTTTCGTGTTGCTATAGATTCTTTAAACTCTTCTTCAGTAAGTTCACGGGCATCTTTACTTAAATTATGGTCTCTGCGGTATTCCTCAACATCATCAACCAGTTGCCACCACCCAAATTTCCGCTTGTTTTCAAAAGCCAAATGGAATCCGTTTTCGAAGCTTATTACAATATGACCAAACTTTGGGCGCTCGTCAGGATCCTTATAGTAATTGGGTCTGCCGGTCATGCCAAAGTGCATCAGTAAAATTTTAGGGCCTGAAGTTTTTAAAAATAAATACTTACCTATGCGAACCGTTTCTGTGAAACTTTCGCCTAGCAAATATTCCTGAAACCGATGCAAACTTGTTTTAAGCAGCCGCTTATCGCGACACTCTATATTTACTATTTTTTGATTTAAGCTGGTGCTGTCTATATATACTTGGTAACCGTGTACTTCGGGTAATTCGGGCATAAGTAGTATTTAGTTAAACTAAAAATCCCCGAAGTTCTAAATTTCGGGGATCAGCTGGTTAATTGAAGCCCAACTTTTCAAGGCCTTTATGACTTATTTGAATAGCTTCCAGAGGCGTATGATTAAAGGTCATATCCTGTTCTACAAAATAATAATTCATACCTGATTCTTCCTTTTTAGCTAAGATGCGTTCAAAATCGATGCTGCCTTCTCCTACAGGAGCGAAGCGTCCTTCAGCATCCATATCTTTAACGTACCAAAGTTTAAAGCGACCTGGATACTTTTCAAAATAAGCAACCGGATCTGCTCCGGCTTTAGTGACCCAAAACAAATCCATTTGAAAATTCACATTTTCGGGATCGGTATTTTCAAGCATATAATCAATAGGTACGACACCATTTGCATTGGGTTTGTACTCAAAATCGTGGTTATGGTATAAAAGTTTAAGACCTACAGCACTGCATTTTTCGCCAAGTTTATTAAGGATGGAAGTCAACTCTTCAACAGTACCGTTCATTCCCATGGTCTGGGTATCGGGATCAAAGGTAAACATGCCCATAGGAGGAACAGGGATTACGAAATATTCAAAACCTGCCGCTTTAACGTCAGCAATCATTTGATCTGCATTCTCAAGGGTTGCCGTTCCCTGATGGGTGCTTACAGGCTTCAGATTGATTTCTTTAAGGTAGGAAGCAAAGTCAGCCGGAGTCATCCCGTAAAACATTCCTTCATCATAACCTGCGGCTTCAATGTTTAAATAACCATCCTGCGCCACAGTTTTTAGAGTTTCTTTGGGGTTTTGGCCCATAGCATCTCGTACGGTATATAATGCAAGACCTCCAAATTGTTTGGCCTCTAAAGACGTACTGTCTTGTAAGGTATCAGCTTGATTTTGTTGATCTTTTTTACTTTCTCTGCAAGAGAGCAAAAGCATGAAAATAAATAAGAGGGGCAACATACATTGGCCCCGGGAAAAGACTTTGGGAATTTTCATAAAGTATTTTTTTAATATTCCTTTAAAAATAATCAATTCTGGTAAGTGCTCTTTATGTAAATCGAAATTAGTCCTGTTACAATTTGAAATTTTGTGAACTAAAAAGTTTGAGAATAATAGATGACTTGATTAGCTTTGCGGTTTCGGGGACATTAACTCAGTTGGTTCAGAGTGTCACGTCGACAACGTGGAAGTCACTGGTTCGAATCCAGTATGTCCCACCAAAATTAAAAGCGATGCTTCACAGGCATCGCTTTTTTTTATTTGAAGACAGGCCAGTTTACCTGCTCCCCAATCAGAAAAATACCCGATATCGGGTATGTACTTACTGCGAGTATAGCTTTAGATTTACAGCTCTAGAGAAGGTCATAGTTAAAGTTATGACACAACGATCAAATCAGTTATTTGATCAGGAATAATGGGTCTATAAAGGGTAGGGGCTTTATAGGCTCATTTTTTTTGTATTTGTTCTAAAATACGTTCCAATGCCATTCCGCGCGATCCTTTTACGAGAATTGTAGCTGTTTCAAGCCGGTTTTCAATGCTCTCTGGTAAGCCCGTTTTCAAAAAGTCTTCCGTACTGGCATAGCATAAAGCTTCATTTTTTGTTTTGATAAAATAGCTTCCCAGAAGTACAGCCTGGTCAATGTTTAATTGATGGGTTAAATCTGCTATAAATTGATGTTCTTCTGCTGCAGCGTCTCCCAATTCAAACATATCGCCCAAGATGGCTATTTTATAGGAAGATTGAGTAGTTGCTAAATTGCGCAGGGCAGCTTCCATGCTTGACGGATTGGCATTATACGCATCAAGAATTATCGTTTGCTTCCCGTTTTCAATGATTTGAGAGCGATTATTTGAAGGGATATAACTTTCTAGAGCCTCCCTGATCGCTGAAGGTTCAATCTTAAATAAACTACCAAAGGCGGCTGCGGCTGCTAGGTTAACTTCATTGTAGCGACCTATCAATCTACTTTCTACAGGTGTTTCTGCAAATTGAATATGCGCAAAGGGTTCTGCCAGGGCATAGGTGATATTTAAATTAGCTTCGGTACCCTGTCCAAAACTAAAAGTATGGGTGCTGTGCAAATACTCATATTGAATGGGATCATCTACGTTAAGAATAAGAGAGCCTTTATGAGCTACCAGATGGCGGTAGAGTTCGCTTTTGCCCTTAATAACACCTTCTACACCACCAAAACCTTCAAGGTGCGCTTTGCCAAAGTTTGTAATGTAGCCATAATCGGGTTGAGCTATCTCGCAAAGACGTTCTATTTCTCCCTGATGATTGGCTCCCATTTCTACAATGCCTATTTCCGTAGTCGTGTTCATCGATAGTAACGTAAGTGGCACTCCAATATGATTGTTCAAATTGCCCTGTGTTGCCACGGTTATAAACTTCCTGGAAAGCACCATATTAATGAGCTCTTTTGTGGTCGTTTTTCCATTACTGCCGGTAAGAGCTACAATCGGGATATCCAGATATTTTCTATGTGTGTAGGCTAGATCCTGAAGCGTTTTTAGTACATTTTCAACCAGAATGATTTGGTCACTTGAAGCATATTCGTTTTCGTCCACGATAGCCAGCTTAGCACCTTTATTTAAAGCTTCCTGGGCAAAGCTGTTCCCATTAAAATTTTCGCCCTTTAGTGCAAAAAACAAAGAGCCTGCTGTGATTTTTCGGGTATCTGTACTAATACCTGTACTCTGTAAAAAAAGCTTGTGAAGTTCTGGAGTAGTCATAAGTAAGCATAAAAAACGCCCAATGCCAGATGGCAAAGGGCGTGTTAGTTAATTCTGTTTTGAATTTAGTTACGGGGTGTTTTGTTTTTGGTAGATTTTGAACCTACACGTGACATAGCATTTCTAAATCCAATATCGTCCGTAGCCATAGTTTGTGGCAAATATCTACGCTGCGCAGGATCTAACCAGTACTCGCGATCTCTCCATGAGCCTCCTTTGTAAACGCGAACTTCATCATCAATAAGCGTGGTACGGTCATTTGCCTTATCATATTCTTTATTCAAGCCATCCTCGCCGGCTTCAATTCTGTTGATTGGGGAGTCATACATACGATCGTTAGGATTGTCTGTATCTGAAAAACTTTGATAATAACGGGTAGATTGCTTATCTCCATCTCTAAAGTTACGGTTATCACTTTGCGAAAACTGAGTTCTTAGGTAGGTTTCGTTATCATCTACAGGAACCTGTAGAATTTCGCCCGGTAAATTCCGTGCAACGATTTTTCCGTTTTCCAGAGTGTCATAAACAATATCTTCAGTAGTCAAAACCTTTACAGTTCCATCCTCATTGATAGCATTCTTGGTATAAACGTTACCTCTATAATAGTTAAAGTCGTTAAACTCATCATCAACTATAGGTCTGTAAACGTCTGCTACCCATTCTGAAACGTTTCCGGCCATATCATAAAGTCCAAAATCGTTAGGAGCATACGATTTAATTTCTGCGGTAATATCTGCATTGTCGTCAGACCAGCCTGCAATACCACCATAATCACCATCACCCTGCTTAAAATTAGCTAACTGATCGCCCCGGGTTTTGCGATTTCCGGAACGGGTGTAGGCACCATCCCACGGATATTTCTTTCTACCGCGGTAAACATTATATTCTCTAAGGCCCACAAGACCCAAAGCGGCGTACTCCCATTCAGCTTCTGTAGGTAAGCGGTATTTGGTTGTAGAAATAATACCGTCTTTCATCTGCACGTAAATGTCTTTAGCTTCAGTGCCGGCACCGGGATTATTTTGATTGGCTCTCGGGGTATTTTGTTTTTCGCGACGCTCAGAAGCTTTCCCTCCACGTATTACATCATCCTGGCCGCCGTAAGTAAGGCTTGGTGCCTGTAAATAGGTGTAGGTGTCAAAAGTAGATTCTGCATCTACATTATATTTTGCTCCTTTTTGAGTATAGCCTTCCTGTTCAAGAATATATTCGTTGTAACGGTTAGTTCTCCAATTTCCGAATTCAACAGCCTGAATCCAGCTCACACCCACAACAGGATAACGGGCGTATGCCGGGTGACGCAGGTAATTCTCGGTCATGGTTTCATTAAAGCCCAGTCTGTTTCTCCAAACTAAAGTATCTGGTAAAGCCCCGTAATAAATATTGCGGTAATTAGCTTCTTCAGGAGGGAAAACCTTTTTAAGATAATCCAGATATTCCAGATACATCAGGTTTGTAACTTCCGTTTCATCCATATAGAAGGATTGCACGTGTTGTTGAGTAGGGGTATTGTTCCAGTCGTGCATCACATCGTCCTGAACACGTCCCATCGTAAAAGTACCCCCTTCAATAAAAATTAAACCGGGAGCGGCTTCTTGTTCTTGGTAATCGGTATTGGCCTGGAAGCCACCGTCTTTGTCATTAATGCTCCAGCCCGTGGCGCGCGAACTATTCTTATAGTTCCTGCCATTATTGCTGCAGCCAATCAGAAGTAGGGTTGAAAAGCTTAAAACAATCGTTCTAAACACAAGATTTTTGTTCATATTCTAAAACCTTTAAGAAAATTTGGGACTGCAATATACTATTAAAGGGCCCAAATTGCAATAAAATAATCACTTATGCAATGCATAAGACCTCGATGTATTACTTTTATTTAGGGTATTCAAACGCAATTAGATACAGTTTAGTATATATGCCTTTTCCAAAAGCTTGTATTAGATTTGTAAACCAAAATCTATCACTTCAGTTTGAAAATTAAAATTACGCTTCTATTCTTATTCATGAGTCAGTGTTTTCTGGCTCAGCAGAACCGGTTTCCCATAACATGGAGTGAGCCTGTGGCATATGATGACGCGGATAGGATTTTGCAAATTCCGGTATTTCAGGACGAGAATTTTAGTTACAACGGCGTGGCAGGTGTTAAATATAAGCACGAGTTTAAAATTTCTAATGGTGCTGCAACTCAGTTATTGCTGACGGATGTGGTTTATGAGCAGATTAACAGACAGCAGCTTTTTGGTTTAAATCCTGAATTAATACCTGCAAATCCAGAGTTTCAGTATCAAAACTCAACTGCACGAGGCGTCTCTAAAGTGGCATTTAGCCTGTCTCCGATTATTAAAGAAAATGGAACCTTTAAACGTATTCGTTCGTTTGAAGTACAACAGTCGGCCCCAACAAAAAACTCAGTTTTAAATTCTTCGATAAATATTCAAAATTCAGTTTTAAGCAGCGGCCGATTGTATAAATTCTATGTGGATACCACTGGCGTCTTTAAAATCAATCGGGATTTTTTGAGGGATCTGGGTATGGATGTCAACGCGATCAATCCCCAAAATTTAAAGATTTATGGAAATGGTGGAGCCATGTTACCTCTGCGAAATCGGGACAATTCGATTTTTGATCCGCAGGAAAATGCCATTCAGGTGGTAGGAGAAGAAGATGGTAGCTTTGACGGGGAGGATTATATTTTGTTTTATGGGGAAAGTACGCGTCAGTTCAATGCCGAAAGCCTGACACACATCAATTTATATGAAGATAAATCCTATTACTTTATTACTGCAGATGGGGGTGCAGGTAAGCGTATTTTGCCCTTGCAGCAGCCGGAAGCTCCTGCAAATCAAAATATCGCAACTTTTCAGGATTATCAATTTCACGAGCGGGATGAAGAAAACCTACTTAATTTGGGGCGACGTTGGTTTGGAGAGCGCTTTGATATCAACACAGATCAGACTTTTTCATTCCATTTTCCAAATCGCGTGACTACCGAAGCTGTAGACCTGCGCGTCTATGTTGCGGCGATTTCAGAATCTCAGACTTCCTTTTCTCTAAGCCTGAATGGTAATGCAGTGGGTACCTTAAACCTGTTACCTATTAACGAATCCCAACTTGCCAGGGGTGCCGACTATGATAGTTTTTTAAATACGGGCGACGTCGCGGTATCTGCGCCGGGTGATGCGATTACTGTAAATCTGGTTTATTC
Source organism: uncultured Flavimarina sp. (assembly GCA_964398145.1). Lineage (GTDB taxonomy): Bacteria > Bacteroidota > Bacteroidia > Flavobacteriales > Flavobacteriaceae > Leeuwenhoekiella. Next base: position 71,499 of record CAYNMH010000001.1, read on the forward strand.
TAATAATGGAAATCCTTCCAGCGAAGCGTTTCTGGACTTTGTGGCCGTAGAGGCTACACGCCGGCTTGAAGGAACTGGTGGACAGTTCCTTTTTTCTAATAAAGACGCAGCTTCTGCAACAGGTATCGCGGAATATACTTTTAGCAATGCTTCAGATTATGTGCAAATTTGGGATATCACCGATCGCACCGCCATTGCTGCGGTAACTAATTCAGAAAATGCCAATCAGATTACGTTCAAATCCAACGCGGGCAGTCCTAAAAAGTTTCTGGCTGTTCATGAAACTGATTTTTTTATTCCGCTACGCGAAAATGAAAGTGCGCTTGTAGCTAATCAAAACTTAAAAGGCAACCTCCTGGCTAATGGAGGTATTGATTACCTGATGGTTACTTCTGCGTTGTTGCGCCCTCAGGCTCAAAAACTGGCTGCTCACAACCGAAATTTCAGAGGTCTTAATGTGGCTGTGGTAACGCTTGAAGAAATATATAATGAGTTTAGTTCCGGGAAGCAGGATATAGGTGCGATTCGCAATCTAGCGCGCTTTCTGTATGAAAATGCTCCCACGCCTCAGGACCGCTTGCAATACTTGTGTTTGTTTGGAGATACTTCTTATGATTATAAAAACCGCATTGCGAATAACAATAATATAGTCCCCACTTTTCATACCTATCAAAGTTTTTCGCCCGGGCAGGCGTATATGAGCGATGATTTTTTTGGCTCACTAGATCCTGATGAAGGAATTATTGAAGATAACAGCCCGGCAGGGAATGGGGGTTTCGACCGTTTGGATCTGGCGGTAGGGCGTATCCTTGCCGATACTCCGCAACTGGCTGAATCAGTCGTGAATAAAATTATAAGTTATGACGCGCCCTCTTCGCTGGGACGTTGGCGTAATAATTTTGTGCTTATTTCAGATGATGTTGATGTGGCGTGGGAATTTCGGGAGCTGGAGTCGACCATCGATGCACTCGGTGATCAGATTCAGCAGGAAAAACCATTTATAAACGTAAAAAAAATACACAGCGATAGTTACCGTCAGCAGGCTTCAGCCGGCGGTGATCGGTATCCGGAAGTGAATAAAGCCATTGCCGATGCTCTGGAAGTAGGAGCTTTGGTGGTAACCTATCTGGGACATGGTGGTGAAGATGCGCTGGCCTCTGAGTTTATTTTAACTAAAGCTAATGTAGAGCGCCTCAACAACCAGGAGCGCTTACCGCTCGTCGTCACCGTGACCTGTGAGTTTACGCGTTTTGATAACCCTAACCGGGAAGCAGCGGGTGAAAGTTTGTTTTGGAATCCTAACGGAGGAGCGGTAGGACTTGTGGCGACTACACGCGAAATTTCGGTGAGACTGGGAGTTTCATTTAATGAAAGGCTTGCTGCTAATTTGTTTTCATTTGGTACCAATACCCTAAAAAGTGTAGCCGAAAATTTACGGGAAACTAAAAACCAAATCAATGATGATAACCGAAGAGTAATTTTCTTCATTGGCGATCCTGCGATGAAGCTGGGCTTTGCCAGACCCAGTGTGAGGCTTACAGCGATTAATGACGTGCCGTTGAATCAGCCGGTTGATACCCTAAAAGCTTTAAGCCGAATCAAACTGAGCGGGGAGGTGATCGATATGTCCGGGCAGCGTATTGCGGGATATGACGGAGATCTTTCTGCTACGGTTTATGATAAATACGTTGACCGGCAAACTTTAGGTAATGACGGTACACGCGGGTCGAATGGTGAATTGCTTATTCTTGATTTTAAGGAACTTGGAGCCATTCTGTATCGAGGGCAGGCCAGGGTATCGGATGGTAATTTTGATCTGGAATTTGTAGTGCCCCGAGATGCGGCGATTCCCCTGGGTAATGGAAGGGTTAATTTTTACAGTCGGCGTGACGGGGTATTTGAAGATCAGGCGGGGGCTAATGAACAAATTCTAGTGGGAGGGCTAAATGAAAATGCTTCAGAAGATAACCAGGGACCGCTGATTGAACTCTATATGAACGATGAGAGTTTTGTAAACGGCGGGATAACTAATTCTTCACCTACACTCCTGGTGAAATTGGAAGATGAAAACGGAATAAACACCGCAGGGGGTATAGGTCATGATCTGGTTGCAATTTTAGATGGAGACGAAGAAAATCCAATCATCTTAAATGATTTCTACGAAAGTGATACGGATAATTTTAATATTGGTAAAGCTTTGCGAACGCTGCGCGATCTGGAGCCGGGCTTACACACGGTAACGGTAATCGCCTGGGATACTTACAATAATTCTTCAACTGCTGACTTGCAGTTTGTGGTAGCCGGTGACGGAGAGCTCAAACTTGAGCGGGTACTTAACTATCCCAATCCGTTTGTGAATTACACAGAATTTTGGTTTAACCACAACCGGCCTTTTGAGCCTCTTGAGGTCCAGGTGCAAATCTTTACAGTGACCGGGAAAGTGGTTAAAACTATAAATCAGGTAGTGAGCACAACCGGCTTTTTATCACGGGAAATAACCTGGGATGGTCTGGATGATTTTGGACAAAAAATAGGAAAAGGAGTTTATGTGTATAAGATTACCGTTAAATCTACGTTAACGAATAAGAAAGTTGAAAAGTTTGAGAAGTTGGTCATTCTGTAAGCTTTAAAATATATATTTGTCAACACACGCCTTATTCAATGAATAAATTTTTACCCGCGCTAGTATTTTTCACCACATTACACGTGAGCTCATTTGCTCAGGAAGTTGAGGGGAGGGCCATTACGACAGGTGTTCCATTTCTTGCAATTGCTGCAGATGCCAGAGCTGCCGGTTTGGGTGATCAGGGGGTTGCTACTGCGCCAGATGCGTATTCGCAGCAATGGAACCCCGCAAAATATGCATTTATAGAGCGGCAACAGGGAGTAGGGTTTAGTTATACCCCGTATCTTAATCAAATTGTCGATGATATATTTCTGGGGCAAATTACCTATTATAACCGTATAAATGACCGTAGTGCTTTTGCAGGTAGTTTTCGGTATTTTAGTCTGGGAGATATTGAATCAATACAAAGTAACAATCCGTCGCCGGAAGAACTCCAGAATCCTTTGCTGCTCAGTCCGAACGAATTTACCTTAGACGTTTCTTATGCACTGCGGTTAGGGGATCGTTTTTCGATGTCTGTAACCGGGCGTTATTTACGCAGTGATTTGAAATTGCAGGTGCAAAGCGAAGATGCAACAGCCGCAGGTTCCATAGGTGTTGATATTGCCGGTTTCTATCAATCAGAAGAGATTACTTATAATGATTTTGACGGTCGCTGGCGTGGTGGTTTTAATATTTCAAACATAGGTCCCAAAATCAGATATGATGATGCAGGACAGGAGAATTTTATCCCAACTAACTTAAGGCTGGGTGGAGGTTTTGATTTTATACTCGACCCCTATAATATCATTGGCGTCGGACTCGAATTCAATAAATTGCTGGTTCCTTCTCCACAGGATTTTAATAACGATGGAGTGATTGACAGGACAGATACTGAAGAATATCAGCAAATTGGTTTTCTGGAAGGAATATTTCAGTCTTTTGGAGATGCTCCCAACGGGTTTAGTGAAGAATTAAAGGAAATAACCTGGTCGTTAGGAGCAGAGTATCGCTACGATGATGTATTTTCCTTTAGAATGGGATATTTCAATGAAAGTGATCTTAAAGGTGCGCGCAAATTTGCAACTTTAGGCCTGGGCTTTAAATACACTTCCATCGACGTGGATGTCTCTTACTTATTTTCAACTTCACAGGTGCGCAATCCGCTTGAAAATACGTTGCGCTTAGGTTTGACCTTCAGTTTTGGAGACGAATACACAGAATATTAATATTTGGGCGAAACTTTAAAAATAGAATTACATCTGGAACGCTTTGAGCAGTCTGATGAACTTCCGCAGGAGGCTCAAAAACTTCTGAAAGCTGCAGTAGAAGCGCGCGAAGCAGCTTATGCGCCTTATTCCAATTTTTACGTAGGTGCAGCGCTTTTGCTTGCCAATGGCGAGATTGTGAAAGGAAGTAATCAGGAAAATGCAGCTTATCCTTCGGGTTTGTGTGCAGAGCGTACAGCAGTTTATTATGCCGGTGCAAATTATCCTGATGTGGAGATTGTGATGATGGCTATTTCGGCGAAAGCTAAAGAAAAGGAAACAGATGTTCCCATTCCGCCTTGCGGCGCCTGTAGACAGGCACTTGCCGAGTACGAAGTAAAGCAGGCTAAGCCTATCGAAGTTTATTTTAGAGGTGGGAGTGGCCCGATTTTAAAGAGTGCTTCGGTAGAAAATTTACTTCCTTTATTATTTACGCAAAAATTCCTCTGATTTTTCAATAAAATCTCCTATTTGCCCAATTTGTTTCAAAGCCTTGCCGGGCATTAGTTTGCGTTATTTTTTTCGCCCAAAGCCTTTCTCACTTCCTTTTGAAAATACTATTTTTGTAGTTCGTTGTTTTAAACAACAGAGGTATAGATAAACCCATTATTAATGAAAGAAATCACAAAAGAAGTATACCTGAACTGGTATGAGGAGATGTCCTTCTGGCGCAAGTTTGAAGATAAGTTAGCACAAGTTTATATTCAGCAGAAAGTTCGTGGATTCCTGCACCTGTATAACGGACAGGAAGCAATACTTGCAGGCGCACTGCACGCGATGGACCTTACCAAAGATAAAATGATCACGGCTTACCGAAACCACGTTCAGCCTATAGGTATGGGAGAAGATCCCAAACGTGTAATGGCAGAATTGTATGGTAAAAAAACCGGAACTTCTATGGGATTGGGTGGCTCTATGCACATTTTCTCTAAAGAACACCGTTTTTATGGAGGCCACGGTATTGTAGGTGGGCAAATCCCATTGGGTGCCGGTTTGGCATTTGGAGATAAGTACTTCAAACGTGATGGGGTGACGCTTACTTTTTTTGGTGATGGTGCAGCACGTCAGGGTTCGCTTCACGAGACCTTTAACATGGCGATGAACTGGAAACTTCCGGTTGTTTTCTGTGTGGAAAACAATGGCTATGCGATGGGTACTTCGGTTAAGCGTACTGCAAACCATGAAGATATCTGGAAACTGGGTTTGGGCTACGAGATGCCTTGCGGTCCTGTTGATGCGATGAATCCTGTGGCGGTGGCTGAAGCTTTTGATGAAGCTATAGCACGTGCGCGAAGAGGGGACGGTCCTACATTCTTAGAACTGAAAACCTACCGATACAGAGGTCACTCGATGAGTGATGCTCAAAAATACCGAACCAAAGAAGAGGTGGCAGAATATCAAAAAATTGACCCGATCACTCAGGTGAAAGATATTTTGTTAGAGAAAAAATATGCAAACGAAGAAGAATTGAAAGCAATCGACAAGCGCGTTAAAAAACGTGTGGCCGAGTGTGAGAAATTTGCTGAAGAGAGCGAATTCCCCGAAACGAACATCATGTATGATGTAGTTTACGAGCAGGAAGACTATCCATTTTTAGCACATAAACCTGAATAAATCATGGCAGAAGTAATTAAGATGCCCCGCCTTAGCGATACAATGGAAGAAGGAACCGTTGCATCCTGGCTAAAGAAAAAAGGAGATAAAGTAGAAGAAGGCGATATCCTTGCAGAGATTGAGACAGACAAAGCCACGATGGAGTTTGAATCTTTCTATGAAGGGACACTTTTGCATATAGGAATCCAGGAAGGTGAGACCGCAAAGGTTGATGCTTTGCTCGCTATTATAGGAGAGGAAGATGAAGACATTTCCGATTTGTTAGACGGAAGTTCGGATTCAGATTCTGAGGAAAAACCAAAAAAATCGGAAGAGACAGAAGAAGACGCTGATGAGGAGTCTGAAGATTCTGAAGAAAATTCAGACGATGATTCTTCGGATGACGATGATTCTTCAGAAGATGATGCCGGGGATTCAGAAGTACCGGAAGGTGTTGAAGTAATCACCATGCCAC
>CAYNMH010000001.1:77539-86095 GCA_964398145.1 uncultured Flavimarina sp.
GATGATGCCGGGGATTCAGAAGTACCGGAAGGTGTTGAAGTAATCACCATGCCACGTCTGAGTGACACCATGGAAGAAGGTACAGTCGCTTCCTGGTTGAAAAAAGAAGGGGATAAAGTAGAAGAGGGCGATATTCTTGCAGAGATCGAGACTGATAAGGCTACAATGGAGTTTGAGTCTTTTTACAAAGGGACTTTACTCCACATTGGTATTCAGGAAGGCGAGACTGCAAAAGTAGATTCGCTTTTAGCTGTTATTGGTCCTGAAGGAACTGATGTTTCCGGAGTAATCAAAGGCGGAAAATCAGGAAGTTCTAAAAAGCAAAGTCCTAAAAAGGAAGAAGCTCCTAAGAAGGAAGAAAAGCCGTCTAAAGAGGATACTAAAAAAGAAGAACCAAAGAAAAAAGAAGAGCCTAAAAAGCAGGAAAGTAAGTCGGCTTCGGCCAACACCTCTTCAAGCGACGGGCGTATTTTTGCTTCGCCTTTGGCTAAAAAATTAGCGGAAGAAAAAGGCATCAATCTGGCTAAAGTTTCCGGTAGTGGAGAGAATGGTCGCGTGGTGCGCAAAGATATTGAGAATTATACTCCCGCAGCTTCAGGTGGTGGCGTACAACAGTTTGTTGCGACCGGTGAAGAAAGCTATGAGGATGTAAACAACTCTCAGATGCGTAAGGCGATTGCCAAGTCGTTAGGTAAATCTAAATTCACGGCACCGCATTACTATCTGAATGTTGAGTTTGATATGGAAAATATGATTGCTTTCCGCAGTCAATATAATCAGCTTCCAGATACAAAGGTTTCATTTAATGACATGATCATTAAAGCGGTTGCGATTGCTTTAAAACAGCATCCGCAAGTAAATTCACAATGGTTTGATGACAAGATGCGCCTCAATAATCATGTGCATATTGGCGTTGCTGTTGCGGTCCCAGACGGACTTGTGGTGCCTGTGGTAGAATTTGCAAATGAAAAATCATTGCAGCAAATCAACGCTGAGGTAAAAGAGCTTGCCGGCAAAGCCCGTAACAAGAAACTCAAGCCCGAAGAAATGCAGGGCAGTACCTTCACCATCTCAAACCTGGGAATGTTTGGAATCACAAACTTTACCTCAATCATCAACCAGCCAAACTCAGCAATCCTGTCTGTAGGTGCGATAATTGAAAAGCCTGTGGTTAAAAACGGTCAGATTGTGGTAGGTAACACGATGACCTTGTCTATGGCTTGTGACCATCGTACTATTGACGGTGCTACAGGGGCACAGTTTTTACAAACCTTGAAAACCTATATTGAGAATCCGGTATTGATGCTGGCTTAGATAAATATAATTTTGAAACAATACAAATCCCGTCTCTTTTGGCGGGATTTTTTATATATTGAGAACTATGAGAAAATTAATTTTAGGAGTTTTAAGTGCTTTTTTAATAGCCTGCGGAAGTACAAGCCCTGTAAAGCCGGTGGAAGAGAGAGCGGCTCAGAATGCTTCAAATGGTTATGCGGTGCCTGCCAACAACGGGACTGAAGAAGTACTGTTTAAGCCGACTGAGAAATTACCAAAGGCAAATGATTTTAAGCAATATGTTTCGCCCGAAGCGCTTCAAAAAGATGTTGAATTTTTAGCTTCAGATGCACTTAGAGGTCGTCAAACCGGGTCAGTTGAAATTGATGAAGCGGCCACCTATATCATTAAAGATTTTCAACAAGCCGGAATACAGCCCTATTTTTCCTCCTACCGCGATAAATTTGACGCAAAGGGTAAAACGGGCTATAATGTAGTTGGCGTTTTGGAAGGCACCGACCCAGAACTTAAGAAGGAATATGTAATCATAGGTGCACACTACGATCACATAGGGAGTGCTCAGGCAGAAAATGGGGATACCATCGCAAACGGAGCTAATGATAATGCTTCAGGGACGGCAACAGTAATGGCTATAGCGCGTTATTTCGCGAAGGAAAAAACAAACAAACGCAGTATTTTATTTGCACTTTTTTCTGCAGAAGAAATGGGATTATTGGGATCTGCTCATCTTGCCCAGCGCCTGAAAAGTACAAACATCACTCCTTATGTTATGTTTAATATTGAAATGGTGGGTTTACCTATGGTTGCTAAAGACTACACACTTTACCTTACCGGCTATGAAAACAGTAATTTGGCAGAAAAATTTAATGCTTATGCCGGGGCAAAGGTTTTAGGCTTTTTGCCGCAGGCTAAACAGTACAATCTGTTTAAACGCAGCGACAATTACGCATTTTACGAAGCTTTTAAAATTCCTGCTCAGACGGTTTCCACCTTTGATTTTACCAATTTCGATCATTATCATAAAGTGGGTGATGAAGCTTCGCTGATGAATTATGAGCATATGGCTAATGTTGCAAATCAATTAATTCCCGGCCTTGAGGGAATTTTGACCACGCCCAATCCCGAAATAAGTTGGAATGAGTAAACGAATAATTGTTACAGGAACCAGCAGGGGTATAGGTCTGGAAATAGTGAAACAACTGGCTAAACAGGGACATCAGGTTTTGGCGCTTTCGCGAAATGAAAAACCTTGTATGGATCTCAATTTTGACAATGTAACAGCTTTTTCTTTTGATTTAGCTTCTGAGACTGATTTGAAAAAGGTTCAGGATTGGGTGAAAGCGGAATGGCAAACTGTAGATGTGCTCATTCACAATGCAGGTGCTCTGGTAAACAAGCCTTTTGCAGATTTAACTACGGCAGATTTCAAACATGTTTATGAGGTGAATGTTTTCGGCGTGGCGCAATTAACCCAGACCATCCTGCCTTATCTGAAAGGCGATTCACACGTAGTTACTATAAGTAGTATGGGTGGCGTTCAGGGCAGTGCTAAATTTCCGGGGCTTGCTGCTTACAGTTCCAGTAAAGGTGCTGTAATTACCTTGAGTGAGTTATTGGCTGAAGAATACAAAGAGCAGGGTATCGCCTTTAATGTCTTGGCACTTGGTGCTGTACAAACCGAAATGCTGGAGGAGGCATTTCCAGGATATAAAGCACCGCTCCAACCTTATGAAATGGCCTCCTACATTATAAATTTTGCCCTTACAGCCCATAAATTCTACAACGGAAAAGTCCTGCAGGTTTCAGCTTCAACACCCTGATGCATAAAATTCTATCCAAATACGTCCCCGAGCAAGCTGTTGATCCGGTTTTTGAACTGATTAAGAGTTTTGGGGTGCATCTCAAAATTGTTAATGAGCGGGTTACCCGCCATGGCGATTACCGCAAAATGCCTGGCGGAGGCCATCAGATCACTGTAAATTCCAATCTTAATAAATATCGGTTTCTAATAACACTCATTCACGAAATCGCCCATTTGGTAGCATTTAAAAAATATGGTAATCGTATTAAACCTCACGGAACCGAATGGAAATATACCTTTCAGAAGCTGATGCTTCCGTTTATAAGGCCTGAGATATTTCCAAATCAACTTTTAGCATTAATCGCAAATCATTTTAAAAACCCTAAAGCCAGCAGTGATACCGACGCGCGTTTATCGCTGGCTCTTAAAGAATTTGATCCCCCTAGTGATAAAAACTATATATTTGAATTGCCTAAAGGCAGTCTATTTAAGCTGTACAACGGAAAGGTTTTTCAAAAGGGGAATAGGGTTGTAAAGCGCTACGAATGCCTCGAAACCGCAACCGGAAAAATTTATTTGTTTCAACCCAACGCAGAGGTCGAACTTTTAAAATAAGCACATGTTAGAAAACAAAAATTATTACGCAGTCATAATGGCCGGGGGAGTGGGCTCCCGTTTTTGGCCTTTGAGTAAAGCCAGTTATCCAAAGCAATTCCATGATATTCTGGGCGCCGGGGAAACTTTAATAGAGCGAACCTTCGGGAGATTATCACAAACAGTACCTGCAGACAATGTGTTGGTGTTAACCAATGAAAAGTATAAAGCCTTAGTTAATGAGCAGTTGCCGAAGGTTAAAGATCAAAATATTGTTCTGGAGCCGGCGATGCGTAATACGGCACCGTGTATTTTACTGGCCGCTCTTAAAATTTATAAAAGCAATCCCGATGCGGTGATGATTGTCGCGCCCAGCGATCACTGGATTGAAGATGAGACGGCATTTTTAAACGACCTTAAAACAGCCTTTAATGCCTGCGAGCAGGATGCTTCAGATGAAAAATTATTGGTGACACTCGGAATCCAGCCTACTTTTCCGCATACCGGATACGGCTATATTCAATATACTTTAGGTAATTCAGAAGTAAAAAAGGTAAAAGCCTTTAAAGAAAAACCTGATTATGAAACTGCCAAGCAGTTTTTAGCTGAGGGGAATTATTCCTGGAATGCAGGAATTTTTATTTGGAGCGCTAAAGCGATTATAGAGGCATTTGAGAAATACCTGCCTGAGATGTACGCGCTGTTAAATTCGGGTTATGAGGCTCTAAATACCGATGCGGAAGCCGACTTTATCTTAGAAAATTATGCAAAGGCTGAAAACATAAGTATCGACTACGGAATTTTAGAGAAAAGTAAGAATGTGGGAGTAATCCCGGCGACTTTTGACTGGAGTGACCTGGGAGCCTGGGGTGCACTCTACGATAATTTGGAAAAAGACGAATCTGAAAATGTAGTGGTCAACGCACGTTGTATTAAAAAAGATGTAAGCGGTAACCTGATTCGTTCTGATAAGGGGAAAGTTGTGGTAATTGAAGGTCTAAATGATTTTATTATAGTAGATAGTAAAGATGTTCTGGTTATTATGCCAAAAGCGAAAGAGCAGGACGTTAAACTAATGCGCGCTGAAGTCGCAGAGAAATACGGAGAAGATTTAGTCTAGATTTTCATGGAAGAACGATCAAAAGCCGAGGCGTCAAAAGCACCGGAACAGGAACCGGTTTCTAACGAAGCGGTAAAACGAGATGCTAAAAGCTTGTGGCAAAACACCCGTATTTTTTTATCTGAATTGCTTGATATACGTCACGACACGGATCGCGATTCTACTATAGAGGCAGTTAAAAAAGATATTTCCTTTAAAGGACATAATGCCTGGATTCTCATATTTGCCATTTTTGTAGCGAGTATTGGGCTCAATGTAGGCAGTACGGCGGTAATCATCGGTGCGATGTTGATTTCTCCGCTTATGGGACCTATTGTGGGTATCGGCCTTTCTCTTGCGATTAATGATGTTGAAATGCTTCGGCGTTCTATGATTAACCTGGCGGTAATGGTTTCCTTGAGTGTACTTACTGCTTTTATTTATTTCTTGCTCATTCCGCTTAAAGCAGATAATTCAGAGCTTCTGGGAAGAACCTATCCTACTATTTTGGATGTTTTGGTTGCCATTTTTGGTGGTTTGGCACTTATTGTGGCCAAGACCAAAAAAGGCACGATTGCCAGCGTGATCTTTGGGGTAGCAATTGCAACGGCTTTAATGCCGCCTTTGTGTACTGTGGGTTATGGTCTGGCTATAGGGAATGGAGCCTACGCTACCGGGGCGTTGTACTTATTTTCAATCAACGCCGTTTTTATAGCGCTTTCAACCTTTGTGGTGTCCAAATTACTCGGGTTCCCAATGGTGAAATATGCTAATTCCCGTAGAAGACGCTTTATCAGTCAGGTGGCTTCGGCGGTAGGTATCATTGTGATGGTTCCCAGTATGTTTCTGTTTTATAATCTTTACAAGGAGCAGGTATTTAGAAATGAGGCTACCAATTTTGTAGAGGAAACAGTTAAGCACGAAGGAACTTCGATACTAAGTCCCAATATTGATTATAAGGATAAAAAAGTAGAATTGTTTCTAATTGGGAATCTGGTTCCCAAAAGTACCATTACCAAATGGAAAGAGGAATTTGCTGCCAATCCTAAGCTCGGCGTAGCCGAATTACGCATCAATCAGGGTGCAGATCAAAGTACTGCAATGGCAGAACAACTGAGTAATCAGGTTAAAACAGGAATTCTCGAAGATTTGTACGCAAACAACCAGCAGGCTATTGCAGATAAAAACAAGCAGATTTTGCTTCTGGAAAATGAGTTAAACCGACTTAAGTCGGCTGCTTTGCCATTTCAAAGCCTGAGTGAAGAAGTGCACGTAAACTATGAGGATATTGAGCGTTTTGGTTTTTCAAATACGATCAATACCAATTTTCAAAAGGCTGATACCGTTCCAACTTTTATGGTTGCCTGGAAATCTTCATTATCTGAAGCGCAAAAGCGAAAGGGAGAACAGAAACTTAAAAACTGGCTTAAACTAAAGTACAAGCTGGATACGCTTGCCGTAGCCCGTTATTGATGTTCTTTGATAACGGCTTCACGCACTTTTTTGAATAAGTCGGATGAGTAAACAAAGTTGGTCACATCCTCATTATCGGTTCTGAAAATCGTGTCTTTAGAACCTTCCCAGGCTAGATGTCCTTTTTGAAGGAAGACAATTTTTTCACCAATTTCCATCACCGAGTTCATATCGTGCGTATTGATAATCGTAGTGATCTCATATTCGTGTGTAATTTCCTGAACCAAATTGTCAATTAAGGTTGCGGTACGTGGATCAAGACCAGAGTTGGGTTCGTCACAAAAAAGGTATTTGGGGTTGTTTACAATGGCTCGTGCAATAGCCACCCGTTTTTGCATACCTCCTGAAATTTCTGAAGGAAGCTTATTGTTTGCATTGACCAGATTTACCCTTTTGATAACTTCATTAGCCCGCTCGCGTCGTTCGGCTTTGCGCTGTCTGGTAAACATTTTAAGCGGAAACATAATATTCTCTTCAACCGTCATCGAGTCGAAAAGCGCACTCCCCTGAAAAACCATACCCATTTGCTCGCGTAGATCGCGCTGCTTTTCAGGAGAAAGTTCAGAATAGGCTTCCCCGTCGTAAACAATTTTTCCTTCAGTGGGTCTGAATAAACCTAACAGGCATTTTAAAAATACCGTTTTCCCGGAACCCGATTGACCAATAATCAAATTGGTTTTTCCCTTTTCAAATTTGGTAGAAATCCCTTTCAGAACGAGTTCATCGCCACCAAATCCCTTCTTTAAATCCTTAACTTCAATCATTAGCTTAAGAGTAATTGGGTGATTAGATAATTGGAAAGAATGATGAATACACTCGTCCATACAAATGAGGTGGTACTGGCTTTACCTACTTCCAAAGCTCCTCCTTTCATATAATACCCAAAATAGGAGGGTATAGTGGCCAAAAGAATTGCAAAAACAAAGGTTTTTATAAATGCATAAACCAGCTGAAAAGGCACAAAATCTTCCTGTAATCCCTGAATAAACTGGTCTCCCGAAGCAAATCCACCTAAAACTGTTGCGGTGTAACCACCCACTATTCCCAAAAACATCGAAATGGCAATTACAAAGGGGTAAAAAAGCATTGCGATAATCTTAGGGAAAACCAGGTAATTGAGCGAATTGATTCCCATTACTTCCAGAGCGTCAATTTGTTCGGTAACCCGCATCGTTCCGATACTCGAAGTGATAAAAGAACCCACTTTACCGGCCATAATGATGGAGATAAATGTAGGAGCAAATTCTAAAATGATAGATTGTCTTGAAGCAAAGCCTATAAGTGATTTAGGGAGAATAGGATTATCCATATTTAATGCGGTCTGGATAGCAACCACACCGCCCACGAAAAAGGATATAAAACATACAATGCCCAGCGAGCCTATGATGAGGTCGTCTATTTCTTTCAGAACCAGATTTCGTAAAACAGATGTTTTGGTAGGTTTTATAAAAACACCCTTAATCATCATAAAATAAGCACCGATCTCTTTCAGGTATCCCATAGTGTATTTTTCAGGTTTAAAAATAGCAAAAATAGACGGGAAGGCTATTTAAGATTAACTTAATCTTATTATTGGGCTAAAGCCTTAGTTTTGCAACGTAAAACTCAAATTATGAAATCGAGCACGATTAAATTTCTTTTCTTAAACCTGATTATTGCAATAGGCCATTCGGTTTTTGCTCAGGGAACAACAACTAACCCCAGGCTCGTAGTAGGCATTGTGGTAGACCAGATGCGCTTTGACTATCTTACCCGCTTTGATGCTCAATTTGGTGATGATGGTTTTAAGCGTTTAAAAGCTGAAGGTTTTGAATGCCGCAACAATCATTTTAACTATGTGCCAACCTATACAGGTCCGGGTCATGCTTCAGTTTACACCGGTACGACGCCGGCGAATCACGGTATCATCTCAAATAACTGGTATGACAAGTTTGAGAAAGCAAATGTGTATTGTGCGGGAGACACGACCGTGGCTTCGGTGGGAGTTTCAGGAGGTGCCGGGCAAATGTCTCCGCATCGTATGTTAACCACGACAGTAACAGATCAAAACCGGCTGCATACTCAAATGCGTGGTAAAACCATAGGTATTTCATTAAAAGACCGCGGGGCAATTCTTCCGGCAGGGCATACTGCCAATGCTGCCTACTGGTTTGAAGGAGGTGATGACGGCAAATGGATTACCAGTACGTTTTATATGAACGAATTACCAAAATGGGTGCAGGATTTTAACGCTTCCGCGAAAGCGAAAAATTACCTTAAAGAATGGAATACACTTAAGCCTATTGAAACCTAT
>CAYNMH010000001.1:86195-92838 GCA_964398145.1 uncultured Flavimarina sp.
ACAGATTATGTGGGGCACAATTTTGGCGTAAATTCAAAAGAGGTTGAAGATATGTATGTTCGCCTTGATCTGGATTTAGCCCGCCTTCTTGATGAACTCGATAAAAAAGTAGGGAAGGGAAATTATACCGTGTTTTTAACTGCAGATCACGGCGCTGTTAATGTACCGGCTTATCTAAGCGACAATAAAATTCCGGCGGGTTATTTTGACAATCGGGCCTTCAGCAAAGCTTTAAACGAATATGTGGCTAAAGAATATGAAACGAGTGATTTAATTGAAAACATTTCTAATTATCAAATATTCTTTAATTATGAGAATCTTGCTGCAGCAGGCATAAACCCGGAAGAGCTTCAGAAAAAGATCGCGCATTTTGCGCTGCAATACGAGGCGATCAATAAGGTTTATACCCGGGCAGAGCTCAATCAGGCTGATTATACTGATGGCGTTGCAGCATTAATACAAAAGGGTTTTAATCAAAAGCGTAGCGGAGATGTATTTCTGGTGCTTGATCCCGGGGTAATCAGCTATTCCAAAACAGGATCTACGCACGGTTCGGCATTTTCCTATGATACCCATGCTCCACTTTTGTTTTACGGTGCAGGAGTTAAAAATGGAAAGACTTATGAGATGACATATATACCAGACATCGCGCCCACAATTGCGGCACTTTTAGGAATCGAATTCCCTAACGGAACCACCGGCAAAGTAATTACCGAAGTATTAGAATAATTTCTCCCTGATTTTTTTCCAGCGGAGCTTCCTTATAAAAGCACCTTCTTCTTTTGTAACCAAAAAGGGAAGGTGTTTTTTTTGTGCTTTAAAATAACCGTTAAGGTAGTCTTTAAATAGTTTAAAACTTTTCTTTCTAAAGGCCAACTTGCCCGAAGCGATTGCAGTTAGTGCAAACCCGTAACGCATTCCGTAGAACGCCTCACCTTGTTTGTATTTCGCTTTAGCGGAATAGGTATGCCCGGTAGGCTTCAGGTGTTTTACCTGTAAGTCAGCGTTCGTCGCCACTTCCCAGCCGTGGTATTGTGCCAAAAGTTCGTCTAACGTATCCCAACCCATTGCGGTTTTGAGTCCGCCAATGGCTTCAAAACAGGCTTTGCGATAACATTTAAGGGCGCCGCGAATGTGATCTTTGTTGGTGAGATTTTCGAGCTCCCAGCTGCCATTTCGTTCTACGTAACAGAAACCACCATACATACCCAGCTTTGGGTTTTGTTCAAAAGCCTTCTTTAAATTGTCCAGATAATCAGCAGGGAAAATCAAATCGGCGTCAAACTTACAAAGTAGGTTATAATCGGTTTCCAGATGCCTCAGGCCATAATTAAAAGCCTGTACGACTTTACTTCCGGGAAGGTGAATAGCCTCCGATTTTTTTTCAGCCAACTGTATTTCCGGATGCCTTTCGGCATAGGAAGCAATGATTTTAGGAGTGTCGTCAGTGCTTCCGTCATCAACTACCAGGATTTTTTCGGCTTTAAAGCTTTGGGCTAAAAGCGAATCAAGGGTTTTGCTGATTAAAGCAGCCTCATTGTATGCGGGTATGATGATGGCTATTTTCATTTCCGCTCTGCGTAAATCAAATAATAGCGCGGCGTAAACAAACGTAGAAGAGGGCGCAAACCCATTTTTTTAACCGGATGGGTGAATTGTTTCCGCTTTTTGATTTCCCAGCCCGATTTTTCAAGAAGCCAGTCAAACTGCCAGTCTTCAAACTCGTGATAGTGCCGGTCCCATGGGTCTGTTTTACTGCGGTAAGCGGGAGAAAACCACAATTTAAGCGGAATGCTGGCCACAAGTTTATCGGCTTTTATATCCTTCAGCACATTAAAAGGAGCCAGTAAATGTTCAAAAATTTCAAAGGCGGTAACCGCATCTGCATCGGCGTTTTGAACTGCGCTCGTATCCAGATCCAAATCTTCACCGCCGGTATTGGTGACCACATAACCTTCCTGTTTCATAATTTCAGAAAACGGGTTTTCAACTCCGAGATCCAATACCTTGCTTCCTGCCGGCAGCACTTCTTCTAAGAATTTGGCAGTAATCGCAAAACGTTTGCCTGGAAAGGTTTTTTCGTACACCAATATGCGTTTTAGTAATTTTCAAAAGCAAAAATAGAAGATATCTTTTAGCTTGTAAGGTAATTTCCGCTTTTTTGAAATTACGCCAATGCAGTATCTCAAACGTGGTTATTTGTTTAAATTTGCTTTGCGACAGCGCGATCTAGCATTTTATTATGGCAGACCACCAATTAGATCCCACAAAATGGGTTGATAAATATTCAGATTACCTCTACAATTACACCATTGTGAAGGTGAATGATAAGGAGGTGGCAGAAGATATCATTTCTGAAACGTTTCTTGCCGGGTTAAAGTCTATGAAAAATTTTAAGGGTGAAGCAAGCGAGCGTACCTGGCTTATTTCGATACTGAAGCGAAAAATCATAGATTATTACCGAATGATCAATTCTAAAAAAGGCAAAGCCGAAGTACGCGTGACGTATAATGATAATGAGGAGGCCGGCGACTGGCTTGAAGAGCGCGTGGCAGATCCTTTTGACCGCAATGCGGAAGACGATCTCGAAAATACCGAACTGGGTGTCGCCATTTATGCCTGTATTGATAAATTGCCTGAAAAACAGGCGGCAATTTTCAGAAAAAAGACCATTGAAGGTCTTGATACCGAAACTATTTGTAAAGAATTTGATATTACCCCGTCTAACCTCTGGGTTATCATTCACCGCGCACGTACTGCGTTGGCAAGTTGCCTAGAAGAAAACTGGTTATAAAACAAGTATGAAACTATTTGTAGATTGTAAGAAAGCCGGGCACCTTTGTGATAAGGGGCAGTATGATGATGCTTCTTTTTTTGATAAGCTGAAGGTTCGCTTTCATAATTTGGTTTGTAAACATTGCGCAGATTATTCGGAGCGCAATTCAAAACTAACCCGGTTGCTGAATGATCCCCGCTGTAAAAAGATGCCCGAAGAATGCAAAAAGCGCATTCGTGAACAATTAAATAGCGAGCTTAGTAAAGAAAATCAGTAACAGCCATAAAATAGGAATGGCTTCTACAAAGAACGAGGCATAATAACGGGATTGTCTCGTACCTGATTTTAAAATGGCCGTCGCAGTAACTGCGGTAATAATGATTTTAATTATGAGGAAACTCAGATCCTGAATCTCCGAAAAGAGTTCGAGTCCAATAAAGCCCGCTAACATGGCCAAACCAAAAAGTTTGGTTTTTTTTATGCCCAAAACTTGCGGAAGCGTTTGAAGTGCAGGCGAATCAAAACGGTAATCGCGCAGTTCAAAAGGCATCATTAGTGCTAAAACCAGAAATACACGTTGCGCGGTAATCAGAAAAATTTCCCAGATAGCAAGAGATGTGCCTGCGGCGGGTAGAAAACCAGTAACACCAGCCCAGACCAGGGCGATGATAAAAATTTTAATGCTGGGAATTCTGCGCAAATTGGTTTTACGCGGTAAAAACGGGATGGCATACAAAAGGGTAAGCAAGCCCAGAGGGATACAGTAAAACCAAAATTTTAAGGGAAATTGAAGGGCAAAATAGCACCATATTGCAAAGCAGAAAAAGGAAAAAACCTGAATGGTCTTAAGGCTTTGTGTGAGGTGGCGATGGTGAAGACCGGCAAGGGAAGCATATTTTACAAAATTATAGCCGGTTATTGCTCCAAAAAAAACAAACCCATATAGTAAAGGCTGCCCCGGAATTTGCAGTTCAAGCTCGGTGATCCTCATCAGGCACACCACCGCTAAAGCCACGTGAATACTGCTGTTTATATAGAAATCAAGCAGGGTTTTTAAATGCCTCATGAGCCAAAGATAACCGAAGTGTTAATAAATGGAATTTGTGGTTAAAAACTAATAAGGGCAATATCTAATAATCCTCTTTGAAATCGTAATTTTGCGGCATTAAAATAAAAGCTAGTTATGAGAACAGATGTTTTTGCTTTGCGCCACATTGGACCACGACCAGAGGAACAGCAGGAGATGCTAAAAACCATTGGGGCAGAGCATATAGATCAATTGATTTACGAAACCCTGCCAGATGGAATTAAGCTGCAAAAGCCGCTTGATCTGGAACCTGCGCTCAGCGAATATGAATACGCTACACATATCAATGCGCTTGCAAACAAAAACAAACTGTTCAAAACCTATATTGGTCTGGGATACCATCAGGCCAAAACTCCCGCGGTTATACAGCGCAATATTCTGGAGAATCCGGGTTGGTACACGGCTTACACTCCGTATCAGGCCGAGATTGCACAGGGCCGTTTAGAAGCTTTGCTCAATTTTCAGACCATGGTATCAGATCTTACCGGGATGGAACTGGCTAATGCTTCTCTTCTTGATGAAGCTACTGCAGCAGCTGAAGCGATGACTTTGCTTGCCGGGGTGCGTACCCGTGAGCAAAAGAAAAACGGAACCTCCAAATTTTTTGTAGATAAAGACCTTTTCCCTCAGACGCTTTCAGTATTGCAAACCCGCGCTATTCCAGTGGGTATTGAGCTCGTAATAGGAAGTGCACAGGAGTTTGATTTTAGTGATGGATTTTTCGGTGCTATCGTGCAATACCCGGCTGCAACCGGTGAAATTCACGATTTTGCAGGCTTTATTAAGAAAGCGCAGGAACTGGATATTAAAGTTGCCGTCGCTGCAGATTTGATGAGCCTGGTGTTGCTCGAAGCTCCCGGTAAATTGGGCGCCGACGTTGTGGTGGGGACCACGCAGCGTTTTGGCATTCCGCTAGGTTATGGAGGGCCTCACGCAGCTTATTTCGCAACGCGTGAAGAATACAAACGCAACATTCCCGGGCGTATCATTGGGGTGAGTAAAGATATGAATGGGGATCGTGCGCTGCGTATGGCTTTACAAACGCGCGAACAGCACATCAAGCGCGATAAAGCCACTTCTAACATTTGTACCGCTCAGGTATTGCTGGCTGTTATGGCAGGAATGTACGGGGTATATCATGGCCCTAAAGGCTTACAATACATTGCGACTAAAATACACCGTACTGCCGCAACGCTTACCGATGCGTTAGAAAAGTTGGGCTTGTACCAGCTTAACACTGCTTATTTTGATACGATTCGGGTTAAGGCAGATGCCAAAACTATTCGCAATTATGCCGAAGCCAATGAAATTAACTTCTATTATCCCGATGAGGACACTGTTTCCATTGCGGTAAATGAGGCTACCAGTCTGGCAGATCTCAATAAAATAATTTCAGTTTTTGCGGAAGCTTTGGGTAAAGAGTTCACCCATCTGGATGGTCTCCAAGAGCTTAATGCCCTTCCCGATTTACTGAAGCGCGAAACTGATTTTATGACTAATGAGGTGTTTAACAGCTATCACTCGGAGACCGAGTTGATGCGTTACATCAAAAAACTGGAGCGCAAAGATCTTTCTCTGAATCACAGTATGATCTCGTTAGGTTCCTGTACAATGAAACTAAATGCGGCTGCAGAAATGCTTCCGCTTAGCGATGCACGTTGGGGAAGTATTCATCCTTTTGTACCGGTAAATCAGGCTGAAGGGTATCAGTACGTTTTGAAAAAACTGGAAGATCAACTTACCGAAATCACCGGTTTTGCCGCGACCAGTTTGCAGCCTAATTCAGGTGCGCAGGGGGAGTATGCCGGATTAATGGTAATCCGCGCCTATCACGAAAGTCGGGGAGAAGCTCACCGAAATATTTGCCTGATTCCATCGTCTGCTCATGGAACTAACCCTGCAAGTGCGGTAATGGCCGGAATGCAGGTTGTGGTGACTAAGTCTACAGACTCCGGAAATATTGATGTAGACGATTTGCGCGAAAAAGCGGAACAGTATAAAGATAACCTGGCTGCGTTGATGGTGACCTATCCTTCCACGCACGGGGTTTACGAAAGCGCTATTCAGGAAATCACCGGCATCATTCACGAGAATGGGGGGCAGGTGTATATGGACGGAGCGAATATGAATGCACAGGTAGGCTTGACTAATCCGGGTAAAATTGGTGCAGATGTGTGCCACCTCAACCTACATAAGACTTTTGCTATTCCTCACGGAGGTGGCGGGCCGGGCGTTGGCCCCATTTGTGTGGCAGAGCAGTTAGTACCTTTCTTACCTAGTAATCCGGTGATAAAAACCGGAGGAGAGGAAGCGATAACAGCGATTTCTGCGGCACCCTGGGGTTCGTCTTTGGTGTGCTTGATTTCGTATGCATACATTAAAATGTTAGGTGCAGAAGGATTAAAGCAATCTACGGAAGCTGCTATTTTGAATGCCAATTACATTAAAGAACGCTTAAAAGGTTCGTTTGAGGTATTATATTCCGGTGAAATGGGTCGTGCGGCGCACGAGATGATCATCGATTGCAGACCTTTTAAAGAACATGGAATTGAAGTGGTAGATATCGCCAAGCGTTTGATAGATTACGGTTTTCACGCACCTACGGTTTCATTTCCGGTTGCCGGAACTATGATGATCGAGCCTACAGAAAGTGAAAGTAAAGCGGAATTAGATCGTTTCTGCGATGCGATGATCAACATCCGTAAAGAGATTGATGCAGCGTCTGCAGACGAACCAAATAATGTATTGAAAAATGCTCCGCATACCCTGAGCATGCTAAC
>CAYNMH010000001.1:92938-95925 GCA_964398145.1 uncultured Flavimarina sp.
GATTTTAAGTCTAGACAGAGACTTGTTTTGTTATAGTTTGTCTTGATTTCTTTCTTCCACGGAAAAACAAAAAAAGATTAAAAAACAGCATAATGCCCAGATAGATTGTAAAGCCACCAATTTTAGAGCTTAGTATTTCTACCAGATTTTGATAGGTGTCGTTAAACCTGTAAGAGTGGATTCCCATAATCATTAATGCAAAGCCGATGTTGAGCAAATAAAAACCTACTTTAAATAATTGATTGGTAGCCAAAGCGATTTCTTCTTTTCCCTTAAAAATATCAATCATAAAGAGTTTGCCATTCTTAAATAGTATTCGGGAAACGTAAAGGGTTAGCAAAATGGTTATGGGTAAATAAAGGAGGTAGCCGATAAGGATTTTTGAGGTTTCCATAGTTTAAAGTATTAAGGATTAGAAATTTTTTTAAGATGTATGGTTATGAAGTAGATGTTGAGATAATGTAAACCTCCCAACAGGAGTATTAAAAGTCCAGTTCTTTGACTCAATTCAAGGATTATTTCTTCTATAGAATTTAGACTCGGCCAGGTTTGAATAGATACCAAAACATAGCCAAGATTGACCAGATAATAACCTATAAGTAGTGAGCGATTTACCCGCGCAGTTAGAGAGAGGTCATTCAGGGCCTGAAGAATAAATACTTCTCCTCTAGAATAACAGGTTTTCCCTACCCAGATGATGACAGTTGAGGTTAAAAGAACATATAGTATATAGGTGATGAGGTTCATGATAATATTTAAACTTCTAAACTTTCAGAAAATATTGAAATTTTGATATAAAAAATATTAGGTCATTAATTTAATAATCGTTTTGGTAACCCAATTTTCTTTTTGATTGGTGATTTTTTCAAGCATAGTATCTGCTCTGCTTACAAAATCGAATAACTCTTCAGTTTTTTGTTTAAATTTTTGAGCTTCATTACTTGAATCCTCCTCAAAATTGCGAACATCGTCCAAAACCCGGAGGGTTGGTTTGATCTCGCGTTTACTGCGCTCAATAGCAATTTTACGAGCCAGAGAATCAATGTCCTGATCGGCTTTGAAAAACTCACGACGCTCTCCGGGTTTAAATTCTTTATAGACAATTCCCCAGTCTACAAGACCTCGTAAGTTCATACTGGCATTTCCCCTTGAAATTTGAAGTTCTTCCATAATTTCTTCCATAGAGAGCGAATCTGGAGAAATCATAAGTAACGCATGTATTTGCGCCATCGTCTTATTAATACCCCATTGCGACCCAAGAGCTCCCCAGGTTTGTAAAAATTGTTCTTTTGCTTCTTTAAACTTCATAGGTCAAATATACTAAAACCTTTTAAACTTTCAGTAATTATTGAAATTTATTTATTCATAATGAGATTATATTTGCGCTATGAAAGCTCTTATATTAGGAAATGTTTGGCCCGAGCCGGTTTCTTCGGCAGCAGGAGCGCGTATTTTACAACTATTAAAAAGTTTACAGATCGCAGGTTTTGGGGTGCACTTTGCCTGTGCGGCAGGTAAAACTCCGCATTCTGAAGATCTGGAAAGTCAAAATGTCTCCACTCAGGAGATCAAACTTAACGATGCTTCTTTTGACGAGTATTTAAAAGAACTTAATCCCGATCTGGTTTTGTTTGACAAGTTTGTGATTGAAGAGCAATACGGCTGGCGGGTTCACGAGCATTGTCCTCAGGCTTTGCGCATTTTGGAAACCATCGACCTGCACGGTCTGCGTAAAGGTCGTGAGGCCGCTTTAAAAGACGATAAGGGCTTTTCAGAAGCGTATTTGCATAATGATTTTGCCAAACGCGAGATTGCCAGCATCTACCGTTGTGATCTCACTTTGGTTATTTCAGAATTTGAGATGCAATTGCTTCAGGATTTTTTTAGAGTTCCTGCCGGTCAGTTGCTCTACCTTCCCTTTATGGTAGAAGCTATAACTGAAGATGCTATTAAGCAATGGAAATCCTTTGAGGATCGAAAGCATTTTGTCACAATCGGAAATTTTCGGCACGAGCCTAACTGGCTTTCGGTGCGCTATCTCAAGACTGAAATCTGGCCCTTAATTCGCAAGCAACTCCCGGAAGCCGAAATGCGGGTGTATGGTTCCTATCCCGCAGAAAAGCATACCCAACTGCATAATCCTAAAGAGCATTTTTATGTGTTTGGCAGAGCCGAAAGTGCTCACGAAGTCATTCAGGAAGCCCGGGTCTTACTGGCTCCGTTACTCACCGGTGCAGGCCTGAAAGGAAAACTGCTTGATGCGATGCAATGCGGTACTCCGGCAGTAACTACAAGCGTAGGCGCTGAAGGTATGCACGGCAGTCTCGAATTTAACGGAAGCATTAGCGATACGCCTGAAGCTTTTGCTAAAGCTGCAGTAGACTTATACACCAGTCCAGAAAGCTGGCAGGAAGCTCAAACTAAGGGAGTCGAAATCATCAACACCCGCTTTCAGGCCGACTTCTGGCAACCTGTTTTCGTCGAAAGGCTCAACCACCACAAAGAAAATCTGGCTGATCACCGCCTTCACAATTTTACCGGAGCTATGCTTTGGCATCAATCGCTACAAGCCTCTAAGTTTATGAGTAAGTGGATTGAGTTGAAAAATAGGTAAGAAGTAAAAAGACGTTAAAAGTTAATGGTTAAACGTTGTGTACAACTATTAACCATTAACCATTAACATACTACTTCACCAGTCCTGCTCTTTTTAGTAACGCTTCGGGATTCGGTTCTTTTCCACGGAAGCGCTTATACAACACCATGGGATCTTCAGTACCGCCTTGCGATAAAATGTGATCCCTGAATTTACGGGCGACCTCTCCATTAAAAATACCATTTTCCTTAAAGTAGGCAAAAGCGTCTGCATCCAGCACTTCGGCCCATTTATAGGAGTAGTATCCGCTCGAGTATCCACCCTGAAAAATATGGGAGAAGGATACACTCATACAGTTTTCGGCTACATCAGGATAAAGTTTGGTGTTTTCAAA
>CAYNMH010000001.1:96025-101172 GCA_964398145.1 uncultured Flavimarina sp.
TCTTTCTTAAACTGACCTTTAAACTGCGTCATCCAGGCACCACCGCGTTTCCCGGGACGTGGGTGGAAGTCTGCATAGAAAATCGCCATAAAATTGTCCATCTCATCAAAAACCTGATAGGTCTTGACATCTTTGTGGTACTTGGGTACATCAAAAACCTCAACAAAACGCAAACCGTAGAGTTTTTTGGTAACCGTAAATACCCCTTCAATTACGTTTTCGAGTTTGAAATAGGGTTTCAGGAGTTCGTCATCCAGTTCAAAAAGCTGTTGCTTCAGCTTTTCAGAGTAGAATGCGCTGTCCCACTTTTCCAACTGCTCAATGCCGTCGCGTTCTTTGGCGAAATGCTCCAGCTGTTTAAACTCACGCTCGGCGGCAGGTTTTGCCTTTTCGAGTAAATCTTCCAGAAAGCGGTTTACGTTTTCAGGACTTTTGGCCATACGCTCTTCCAGAACAAAATGCGCATGGGTTTTATAGCCTAGCAGATTAGCACGTTCGTGACGCAGATTTACGATTTTGAGTACGTTTTCCTGATTGTCAAGCTTATCGCCGTGAAACCCTTTAGCACCAAAAGCAATCGCCATCTGCTTACGCAGTTCGCGATTTTCAGCATACTTCATAAACGGAATGTAGCTGGGGTATTCAAGGGTGAAAATCCAGCCCTTCTTTCCTTTTTCTTCGGCCGTTTGCGCAGCAGATTCTATGGTGCTTTCCGGTAATCCGGCTAGATCTTTTTCGTCAGTAATATGCAGTTCAAACTTGTTGGTTTCCGCAAGGATATTTTCGCCAAAAGTGAGTGCCAATTTGGAAAGTTGGGTATCTATTTCGCGTAAGCGTGCTTTTTTCTCTTCGGGTAAATTGGCGCCATTACGAGCAAATCCCTTGTATTTTTTCTCCAAAAGAACCTGTTGTTCGCGGTTGAGATCTAAAGTTTCACGCGAATCATAAACGGTTTTTACTCGTTGAAACAAGGATTCGTTCAGCGTAATATCGTTTGAAAATTCAGATAAAAGCGGAGAAACCTCCTGTGCAATTTTTTGAATAGTCTCGTTTGTCTCAGCGCTGTTGATATTAAAAAATGCGCTGGTCACGCGATCTAAATGCAGTCCGGCAAAATCGAGGGCTGCGATAGTATTTTCAAAAGTTGGTGTTGCGGTATTTTGAGTAATTACATCTATCTCTTTTCGCGCCTGGGCGATTCCATCAAGAATGGCTTCTTGATAATCGGCGTCGGAAAATGAGCCAAATGGTACAAGATTGAAATTTTTTAGTAAACTATTTTCTGAATTCTTCAATTTATCTATAGTGTTCATGAACAAAATGCATTTTAGCTAGAAATATGATTCTTTTAACGAAAGACAATTAAATTTTACTTTAACTTTGCAGTATCCAGCAAAAAATATACGAAAGAACTGTTGTAGAAGGTTTGATTAATAATATTTAGAATGGTTAATAAATACGAATAATTTTACCCAGACAGTCTATTAAGAGCCGTGTTTTACACGGCTCTTATTTTTTGAGTGAGGCGGCACCCGCCAGTACTTTTTCTTTAAGGCTTTCTTTATAGGAGACTATTCGATCACGCACTGCTTTGTCTGAAGCCCCTATGATTTGAGCGGCAAGAATCCCGGCGTTTTGAGCGCCATCAAGTGCAACGGTTGCAACCGGCACTCCACCCGGCATTTGTAAAATTGAAAGCACCGAATCCCAACCGTCGATCGAATTTCGGGATTTTACGGGTACGCCAATAACCGGAAGTGGTGACAGGGAGGCGATCATTCCGGGTAGATGTGCGGCACCGCCGGCACCCGCAATGATAACCTGAATACCGCGCTCGTGGGCATTTTTTCCGTAGTCAAAAAGTTTATCTGGCGTGCGGTGGGCAGAGACGATATCTACTTCGGTCTCAATGCCTAATTGCTTTAATACGTCTATTGCACTTTGCATCACCGGCATATCGCTGGTGCTTCCCATTATAATTCCTACCATGCTGTTTATTTTGTTATTACGCGTATTGTTTGTTTGACTTGTTCGGCGATAGCCCGGGCTTTACTTAGATCGCTGTTTGCAATCGTCACATGGCCCATTTTCCTAAAAGGCCGTGTTTCACGTTTTCCGTAAATATGTGGCGTAACTCCTTCAAGGGCTAAAATATCCTGAATCTTTTCGTAATACACATCCCCCTGATACCCTTTCTCGCCAACGAGGTTGACCATTACGGCACCTGTTTTACTCGCAGTTTCGCCCAAAGGCAGATTTAGAATGGCACGCAGGTGCTGCTCAAATTGATTGGTATAACTGCCTTCTATGCTGTAATGACCACTATTGTGCGGGCGTGGCGCCACTTCATTAACCAGAATTTCATCATCTTCTGTCTGAAAAAGTTCAACGGCCAGCAATCCCACGTGCATAAAGGCTTCAGAGACTTTAGTGGCAACCTCACGCGCTTTTTGAGCCACAGCATCGTCTATACGAGCTGGGCAAATCACGTATTCTACCTGGTTAGCTTCCGGATGAAATTCCATTTCCACTACCGGATAGGTTTTTACCTCACCTTTGGGATTGCGTACTACAATAACTGCCAGTTCATTTTTAAACGGAATCATCGCTTCAGCAATACAGGGTACATCTGCCAGCTTCTCTAGATCCTGTGCCTTATGTACCACCTGCACTCCTTTTCCATCGTAGCCACCTGTAGTACTTTTCCACACAAAAGGCAAACTGATTTGATTTGCAGTTAATGAAAGTTTAAGGGCATCCCGATTTTCAAAACGAGTATAGGCTGCGGTGGGAATATTCTTTTCAGTATAAAAATCTTTTTGATCACCTTTGTTTTGAATTTTTCGAAGGGTTTCAGGTGCAGGATATACCTTTTTTCCTTCAGCCTGCAACTGCTCAAGCGCAGCTACATTTACAGCTTCGATCTCAAATGTGATCACATCGGCTTCCTTTCCGAAATTATAAACCGTTTCAAAATCCATCAGATCCCCCTGTTCAAAATAGTTTGCGGCTAATCGCGCTGGAGCTTCAGGACTTGGATCTAAAACCCGAGTTTGGATATCAAACTTACGGGTTTCATAAAGCAGCATTTTGCCCAGTTGACCACCGCCTACCACGGCGAGTTTAAAATCTGATGAAAAATAGGAAGTCATGAAATGCGTATGTTTTAGGCTGAAAATTAAAGGTTACAAAAGTAACTTTTTAGCCAGAGATTGACTAAGGACAGCTTTAAATACTTTCTTAAAGTATCTGGAATCTCAGTATTTATAAGCTGTGCTAAAAGAAGTCTGGTCAATATGTATTACGCCTGTAATATGTATCTTTACGCCTTAGTTCAAATACGTTCAGAACCCATGATACATTTACGCGGTCTTAGTTTTGAAGAATATATTTCTGAAGATCGATTGCAGGAAGCAATTGATGGGGTTGCAAAACAAATCAATGCCGATTTTGCGGGCAAAGAACTGTTGTTTATTGTGGTTCTCAATGGTGCTTATAAATTTGCAACTGAGTTGTTTAGCCGTTTTGAGGGCAATTGCGAGATTGAGTTTCTCAAATTGAGTTCATACGATGGCACCGCCAGCACCGGAGAGGTTATTACGCATATTCCTCTTGATGTGGATCTGGAAGATCGAGACGTGATCGTAATTGAAGATATCGTTGACAGTGGTAACACACTCGAGAAAATCACCGATATGCTGGTAAGTGGAGGCGTAGGTAAATTTCGCATCGCAAGTCTTTTTTTTAAGCCTGGTTCCTATACCAAAGAATATAAAATACATTATGTAGGCCTTGAAATCCCCAATGATTTTATTGTGGGCTACGGCCTGGATTATAACGGTTTGGGGCGTAACCTCAATGCGATTTATAAACTTAAAACCACCAAAATGACAAATCTGGTATTGTTTGGCCCTCCCGGAGCGGGGAAAGGGACACAAGCCTCTTTTTTAAAGGAAAAATACGATCTGGTACACATTTCTACAGGAGATGTTTTTAGATACAATATCAAAAATGCAACCCAACTGGGTACGCTGGCCAAATCGTATATTGACAAGGGACAGCTTGTTCCGGACAGTGTTACAATAGATATGCTGAGTGCCGAAGTAGATCAAACTCCGGATGCTAAAGGTTTTATTTTTGATGGTTTCCCCAGAACGCCTGCTCAGGCCGAAGCTTTAGATGAACTTCTCGAGAAAAAAGGAACTGCGGTATCTGCAATGATCGCCCTTGAAGTGGATGATGAAATTCTGGTAAAGCGATTATTAGAACGCGGCAAGACCAGTGGAAGAAAGGATGATGCTGATGAAACAGTAATCCGTAACCGCATCAAAGTCTATTACGATGAGACCGCAATCCTTAAGAATTATTATCAAAAGCAGGATAAATATTACGGTGTTGATGGCGTTGGTGCTATCGACGAAATCACCGAAAGACTAAGTGCAGTCATAGATGGATTGTAAATTGGTTTAAAGTTTGCCGTTTGCCGTTTACTGTTTGTCTCTGAGTTAAAGAGGTAATGTCTAGATAAGAAACTTATTTTTTAGCTATGGCGACGATTGAAAGGTTTGAAGATTTAGAGGTTTGGCAATTAGCAAGAAAGCTTTGTCAAAGGCTTGAAAACTTATTTTTCACCACAGGTCTCGGGAAGAGGTATTCACTTTTTAATCAAATGGATCGTAGTTCGGGTTCTGTAATGGATAATATAGCAGAAGGCTTCGGAAGATCAGGAAATTTAGAATTCCGTAATTTTTTGGGTTTTGCGAAAGGTTCCTGTTCAGAATTGAAATCTCAACTACACCGATCTTACGATAAGGGTTTAATTCAGGAAACAGATTACAAAGAATTAGTAGAAAGCTGTGATGTTATAAGTGCCAAGCTTGGAGCATTTACCAGTTATTTAAGTAGAACAGAGTATAAAGGGGTTAAGTTTAAACAGTAAACCTAAAACCGAAAACAGTAAATTTCAATATGACTGAAGGCAATTTTGTTGATTATGTAAAAATGCACGTTTCTTCCGGAAAAGGAGGAGCAGGCTCTGCGCACCTGCGTCGCGAAAAATATGTGGCCAAGGGAGGTCCTGACGGCGGTGACGGGGGACGTGGCGGTCATATTATCATCACAGCAAATCCTAATTTATGGACCTTGCT
>CAYNMH010000001.1:101272-112491 GCA_964398145.1 uncultured Flavimarina sp.
AATCAAACTCCGCGTTATGCACAGCCGGGTCTGGAAGGTGTTGAGGTTGATATTACGCTGGAATTAAAAGTACTGGCCGATGTGGGTCTGGTAGGTTTCCCTAATGCCGGGAAATCAACCCTGCTCTCTGTTATTACCGCGGCAAAGCCGAAAATTGCCAATTACGAGTTTACCACCCTGAAGCCAAACCTGGGTATTGTGCAGTACCGGGATTTTCAAACTTTTGTGATTGCAGATATCCCCGGAATCATTGAGGGAGCAGCAGAAGGCAAGGGATTGGGTTACCGGTTTTTAAGGCATATTGAGCGCAACTCAACCTTGCTGTTTATGATACCGGCAGATGCGCCTGATGTTGCAGAACAGTATCGTATTTTGCTCAATGAACTCGAAAAATACAATCCTGAACTTCTGGATAAAGACCGCCTGATTGCGATTACAAAATCTGATATGCTTGATGCAGAACTTAAAGGCGAACTGAAAAAAGAACTGGATAAAAGTCTGCCGGTAGACTATCTGTTTATTTCTTCGGTAGCGCAGCAAGGCCTTACAGAACTTAAAGATCGTTTGTGGTCTATGCTTAACCAGCCGGCGGGTACTACCTAGTTTTAGGATTTTATTGACTAAAGGGATGCTTCCTAATGTCTATTTTTAAGAAAAAGATATTATGAAGCATTTTTTAATTCTGATAATGGCCTTGAGTTTGTATTCCTGCGGAAGTACGCGGGTGGACTATGATTATGATGAAGAGGTCGATTTTACTCGTTATCAAACGTATAATTATATGCCCGATATGCAATCGGGTTTAAGTCAATTAGACCTCAATCGCCTTATGAACGCTACCGATGAAATTATGCAGGCTAAAGGTTTTCAGAAAGCAGATAAACCGGATATACTTATAAATATTGTAGCTTCCCAATACCGCGAAGAGCCTCAAAATACTGTTGGGGTTGGCGTAGGAGGAGGTAGTTACGGCGGTGGTGTAAGTGTAGGTGCTGGCATCCCTTTGGGTGGTAACAAAGAACATCAGACCATCACATTTGATCTCGTTGAAGCTGCCCGCGATATGTTGGTCTGGCAGGCTATTAGTGATAGCAATATTGCATTAAATACGAATCCTGAAGATCGCGTGAGCTATTATGCTAAAATCGCAAAGAAAGTATTTGAAGGATTTCCTCCAGGACAGAATTAATAGACTTTCTGAGTGAATTCCCACTCAGTTGAAATTCTTGGTCTGTTTTTTGTTTAGTTTTGGCTCAAACAATCAATTATGCGGTTTATACTCTTTTTTTTTCTATGCTTTTCAGCTTTTGCACAAAGTTCAAATTACGATAAAGCTTTAAAGTATTTTGAGAACGGGCAGTATGCTAAATCCAAACCCTTTTTTGAGTCCTATTTAAAGACCAATCCTGCTCACGCCGCTACCCGTGAGTACCTGGGTGATATTGCTGCGCATCAAAAAAAATGGGATGATGCTTTAAGTTTTTATGAGACGTTAGTTGAAGAAAAACCGAGCAGTGCCAATTATCATTTCAAATATGGTGGAGCGCTGGGAATGAAGGCTTTAAGTATAAGTAGAATTAGGGCTTTAACCTATATAGACGACATAAAGCAACATTTTATAAAAGCGGCTGAGTTAGACCCAAAACATATCGAAGCCCGCTGGGCTCTGGTAGAATTGTATATTCAATTACCCGGAATCCTGGGAGGAAGCTTTAACAAAGCGGAAAGTTATGCTATGGAACTTCAAAAAATTTCTCCCGTTGATGGGTATTTGGCCAGGGGTTATGTGGCCGAAAAGCAAGATGAAATGAAGACCGCTGAAGCTTTATATCTTAAAGCAATAGAGGTGGGCGGTTCACCTACTACATATCAGAAACTCATCGATTTGTATGAGAAGGATAACGCACCAGATAAAGCGCTGACTGCCGCACAAAAAAGCGTTAAGATTCATAACCGAAATCAGACCAATTATCAAATAGGTAAAATCTGTGCCGAGTTTAATATTAAACCGGAGTTGGGGTTGGCCAGCCTTAAGCAGTATATCGCAAATCATTCAATAAAAGACGGCGTGCCGATAAGTTGGGCGCATTTCCGCATCGCGCAAATCTACCGCAATCTGGGTAATAAAAGCAGTGCGAATTACCACATTAATTTGTCTCTGGCAGACTTGCCCGACTTTGATCAGGCTTTGGAAGAAAAGGAAAAAATTGAAGCCATGTAATTTTTAAAATTACCGTTCTTCCGTTTTAGTTAGTTTTCGGTTTTACTAACTTCGCTTTACCTAATCATTTGCAAAATCCTTAAAAATGCGCATACATTTTATAGCAATAGGCGGTAGTGCCATGCACAATCTGGCTTTGGCTCTTCATCATAAAGGATATGAAGTAAGCGGTAGCGATGATGCCATTTTTGAGCCTTCTAAATCGCGATTGAATGAGTATAATTTGTTGCCTGAAGAATTGGGCTGGTTTCCGGAGAAACTGAAAAAAAATCTGGATGCCGTCATTTTAGGAATGCATGCAAAGCCTGATAATCCGGAACTGCTAAAAGCGCAGGAACTCGGACTTAAAATTTACAGCTACCCGGAATTTTTATACGAGCAATCTAAAGAAAAAACGCGCGTGGTTATTGGCGGGTCTCATGGGAAAACCACGATTACTTCAATGATTTTGCATGTGCTTCAGTATCATAATAAGGAAGTAGATTTTATGGTAGGAGCTCAACTGCCGGGCTTCAAAACAATGGTGCATTTAACTGAAAAAAACGATTTTATACTTCTTGAAGGGGATGAATATTTGTCTTCGCCCATAGATCGCCGGCCTAAATTTCATTTATATCAGCCCAATATTGCTTTGATTAGTGGTATTGCCTGGGATCACGTGAACGTGTTTCCCAGTTATGAAAATTATGTAGAACAGTTTGCGATTTTCGCAGACAGCATCTCTCACGGCGGAATTTTAGTTTATAATGAAGAAGATCCTGAAGTAAAACGAATAGCTGAAGCTGCGACAGCACCAACTCGTAAACATGGTTACAGCACTCCTGAATACAGCATTGAAGACGGCGAAACCCTATTAGAAACCCCCGAGGGACCTATGCCTATTTCCGTTTTTGGGAAACACAATCTGAGCAATTTGGCAGGTGCCAAATGGATTTGCCAGCATATGGGTGTGGATGAGGATGACTTTTACGAGGCGATTGCGAGTTTTAAAGGTGCTGCAAAAAGGCTGGAAAAAATCGGAGAAACTGCGACCAATATCGCCTTTAAAGATTTTGCCCATTCTCCTTCAAAGGTAAAAGCGACTACCGAAGCTGTAAAAGCTCAGTTTCCCGAACGAAAACTCATTGCCTGTTTAGAATTGCATACGTATAGCAGTCTTGATGCCGAATTTATAAAAGGCTATAAAGGAGCTTTAGATGTCGCAGATGAAGCCGTGGTTTTTTATTCGCCTGATGCAGTGGCCATCAAAAAACTGGAAGCTATAAGCAAAGAGCAAATTGCTAAAGCTTTTGAACGAAACGATCTGGAAATTTATACAAATCCGGAAGCTTTTAAAAACTATCTCGAAAGCCAAAAGTTTAATAACACGGTCTTGTTGCTTATGAGCAGCGGTAACTATGGCGGACTCAATTTTGACGAAGTGCAGCGTATGCTATAGGTTAAACCTTAAACTGCCTTAAGTGATGGTCCAGATGTTTATATTGCATCTTTCCCCATTGTTCGGTGGTTAAAAACCCAAAAACGGGGTGATGCGGCCAGTTTTCTTTTCCGCGCATCTTGTGAAATTCCTCAATTAAGTTAATCAATTGATCTCGCTCGTTTGTAAAGTTTGCATCCTCTGTTACTTTAAAACCTTTAGGAGTAGGCATGTTTTTTACAAAAGGCTTGTCGTTATACATCGAACTTTTGAAAAACCAGCGTATTATAAAATTCGATTTTAATCCAAAGGTTTTGCCCTTAACTGCAATTTCCAGGGGGCGCTGGCAATGCTTAAGCATTTGCGAAGCATTCATTTTTCCCCATAATGGTTTGGTATCAGGTTGTAAAGTTGCCAGGCGTTTTAGAACTTCAGTGTAAGGCTTTGGTTGGAGGAGCGATTCCATATTTTCATGTTTTTATGCTGTAAAATACAGTAATTTAAATTTAGGTTATTTCGCAAAGCGGAAGTAATTTAGATCAAAACCTTAGCAATCAGTAAGTATGAGCGATCCCAAACCCGGATTTTCCATTAAGAACTGGTCCCTTGATGACCGACCCCGCGAAAAACTACTTCAAAAAGGGAAAGAAGCGCTTACAGATGCTGAATTAATCGCCATTCTGATTGGTTCGGGTTCCCGTAATGAGAGTGCGGTGAGCCTAAGTCAGCGTATATTGGCTTCGGCAGATCACGAGCTCAATAAACTGGGTAGGTTAAGTATTGCTCAATTAATGGAATTCAAAGGAGTAGGTGAGGCTAAGGCCATTACTATCGTTGCAGCGATGGAGCTGGGCAGGAGAAGACGAGCCAGCGAGGTCGAAGAGCCTTCTAAGATTACCGGAAGTCATACTGTTTATGAAGTGCTTCGGCCTATTCTGGGGGAGTTACCTCATGAAGAATTTTGGATTTTATATCTCAATAATTCAAACGTGGTTTTGCACAAGCACCAGCTCAGTAAAGGCGGAATGACCGGAACACTGGTAGATGTGCGCTTGGTTCTAAAAAAAGCCCTTGAGACGGGTGCTGTATCGATCATTCTAGCACACAACCATCCCAGCGGTACTTTAAAGCCCAGCCAGGCTGATAAAGACATTACTGACAAACTGAAAAAGGCCGCCGCTGCGCTTGATATTAAAGTGCTAGATCATCTAATAGTTACTGAAAACAGATACTTCAGTTTTGCCGATGAAGGTCTGTTGTAAATGCTTTTGGTTAACTCAGGTAAGGTATTTTTCTAATTCCTAAGATTTCAACATCAATTAAAATCCGGTTTATAGCAGGAAATTTAAGAACTTGCCCGTAATTTTGATTTATGCTTTTAGTATACACCCATAAGATTACCCCGCGGCTGCGATATACGTTTAAGCATATCTGCACCTATATATTGGGAATCCCTGTGAAATTTACCAGTGCTGTTGATGAATTTATCGTTCACGATAGTTTAAAGCTTTCCTATACCAATAAGCCCTTAGGTAAAGAACTTTTTATCAAGAGTCAGGAAGTTTTATTTGAACAGGGCATTACCGATATGGAAATTAAAGTGCAGGCATGGCGCGATACGAAGTGCTTTTTTGTAACCGGTCCCAAAAGTTTACTTCCGTATGATATTTTTGCGGCCTCATTTATTCTTTTAAGCAGGTATGAGGAATTTTTGCCACACGTTAAAGATGAAATGGGGAGGTTTCCGGCTACAGAAAGTCTGGGCTATCAGGAAGACTTTTTAAACCAGCCGGTGGTTGATATCTGGGCCGCGTATTTAAGGGAAGCCTTACAGCAAAAATATCCGAATTATGATTTTCCACAGCGCAGGTTTTCGTTTCAGGCACTGGTAGATGTAGAGCAGGCTTATGAAATAAACAGCATGGGCGTTATGCGCTGGACCAGCGGACTTTTTAGAGATGTGTTCAGGGTAAGGTTCCAAAAGGTTTGGCTTCGACTGCAGGTAAGTTTAGGATTGCGGAAGGATCCTTTTGATACCTTCAGCTGGCTGATTAATGTTCAGAAAAATGCAAAATTTAAATTTCTGTTTTTCTTTCAGTTAGGAGATTATTCCACCTATACCAAAAATGTTCGTTTTAATAAACGTACGTTTCGGGAATTGATAAAAATGGTAGGGGATTACAGTGAGATAGGTTTATTGTTTTCAAAAGAAGCTTTAGAGGCCAAAAAGCAGATGAAAATTGAAAAGAAGCGGCTCGAAAGTATTATCAATAAACCTCTCAACGCGGTGCGCTGTTCAAAAAATATGGGTAGCTTACCCGTGCAGTATCGCGAGATGATTCAGCTTGAGGCGAAAAATGATTACTCGATGGGTTATCCAAATGTTTTTGGGTTTAGGGCGGGTACCTGCACCCCGTTTTATTTTTATGATCTGGATTATGAAAGTATAACCCCATTAAAATTACATCCTATTTGTGCGCAACCCGGGGCTTTTGAAGCTCAGGATTCTGATGTAAAAGAGCTTAACCATAAGCTTGATATCTTCTTTGCTATCAAAAGCGAAATCGAGCAGGTAAATGGGGAGTTTGTCTTTAGTTTCAGCAACAGATCGGTAACCGGAAAAGGTCAGAATGAGGGGCAATGGAAACAATTTTTTAGAGATTTGGTAAATGCGTAAACTAGCCGGTATTAAACATGTTTTTTTTGATCTTGATCATACCCTTTGGGATTTTGACCGAAATTCTGAACTGGCGTTTCAGGCTATTTTCGAAAAAAACAGAATAGACTTATCCGTTAGCAGCTTTTTGGAAGTGTATAAGCCCATAAACTTTGAATATTGGAAGTATTACAGAGAAGCACGGGTGAGTAAGGAACAGTTGCGCTACGGAAGACTTAAAAAAAGCTTTGATGCACTTAAAATAAGTATAGACGACTTTTTAATAAATCGCCTCTCAGTTGATTATATAGACTTCCTGCCCCGTTACAACTACCTCTTTGAAGGGACCATAGAGTTACTGGAAGAATTATACCAGCGCTACGAATTACATATTATTACCAATGGTTTTGAGGAAGTACAACAACTTAAGCTAAGAAACTCTAAAATAAATCAGTACTTTAAGACGGTGACCAGCAGTGAATCAGTAGGAGTAAAGAAGCCAGATCCCAAAATATTTCTTCATGCATTAAATGTAGCCCGTGCGTCGGTTCAAGAGAGTGTGATGGTGGGGGATACCTACGAAGCAGATATTGTAGGCGCACAAAATGTGGGCATGCAAACTATATTCTTTGATTACCATCTTAAAAGGCCATCCGATGTTGAAAACACGATTATGTCGTTAGAATTGATTCGGAATTTTTTATAGACTTTTTAGAAGATTATTCCGTTAGGATAGCTCACACCCCATACCATGAAGAATAATTTTAAAAATACTATACTGCCGGTAGTTTCAGTTCTCATCGCTACAGCATTTACAGGTTGCATTAAAGATATTGATCTCGACCAGGCTGAAGAGTTTGAGCTATACACTACGCAAGATCTTGATCTGGTTCATTTTTCAATTACTCAGGATAACTTTAATAATGTAAATACGGGTAATCTCGAAACCGTATTTATACAGGAGAGAGGCGTAGTCGATTTTTTTGACGAAGAATTTTTTCGGCAAAATTTAAAAGAGGTGAATTTTGTGTTTGGTGCAGAAAGCACTTTCAGTCAAAGTATGCTCTGTAACATACTTTTTTTAGATCCTCAAAATCAGGAGCTTTATGCTGTAGATTTTCGTGTGCAGGGTAGCCCTGATGGTTCTTCAGTGTTTTCAGAGCAATCGGTGTTAATTAATGAGGCAGACCTTGAGCAATTTAAGTCTGCACCTTTCAGGAAAATTGACTTTTCCTTTGAGCTTATCGAAAACGGCTTGCCCGTTGAAGGCAGTTTAGACTTCAGATCAAAAGCCCTTTATACCATTAAGCTAGACTAATGAGAGTTTGCCTGTTGTTCTTTTTAATTGTTGTTGTTCCATTTTACGGGCAAAAGCAGCAGCTCTATAATGCAGATTATTTACCCCAGGCTCTGCTTTTAAACCCGGGAAGTATGGTGAGCTATGATTGGCATGCCGGAATACCTCTGCTTTCAGGAATAGGGGTTGGAGTCGGGTCAAAAAATATAACGGTTTACGACCTGTTTCAGGTAAATGCAGATGATACGTTTAACCAGCGGCTAACAGCAAAAGTTGAAGAACTTACGAATAGAGATTATGTAGCAATTAATCAAAATCTTGAAATAATTAATTTTGGCTTTCGCCTGAAAAATGGCAACTATTTTTCGGCCGGGTGGTATCAGGAGATTGATTTTATAAGCTATTTTCCCAAGGATATTGCCAGACTCGCTTATGAGGGCAACGCACAAAATTTAAATTATCCGTTTAAAGCTTCAGATATCAAACTCAGAGCAGAAGCGGTTTCGGTTTTTCATATGGGAATTAATAAACAGGTAAACGAGCGTTTTACCGCGGGGGCCCGCATAAAATTTTACAGCAGTATATTTGGTGCCGAAAGTACTACGAATACTGGAACCTTTACAACGCAACTCACGCCAGATGGTCCCAATTATTATGAACACCGGCTTACCAATTTAAGCGGAGGTCTAAAGATTGCAGGCTTAGGAGCATTTGAAGACTTTTCGCAGAGTCAGCTCTTAGAAAACACCGTTGCAAGCGGTAATTACGGACTGGGTCTTGATTTGGGGTTTACCTACCAACTCGACCGCCAATTGTTTATAAACGGAAGCCTTCTGGATCTCGGAGCGCTATTTTATAAAATAAATACTTATGAGTATTATGGTGAGGGTAGTTACACTTTTGATGGTATTGAATTGATTTTTCCATCAATTTTAGATAATGATAATGAGGTGCGCCCGTATTGGGAAAATCTGGAAGATGATTTCAACGAAAACCTGACTTTTGATGAACGCGCAGGTGTTTCCTATACGGTAGTTAGACCTGTAAAACTGTTTAGTGGATTTGAGTATCGTTTTGGAAGACCTTCAGCTTGTAATTGCCTGCATCCTGAAGAGGAGTCCTTGTTGTACCGTGCCGGGCTTCAGGGATATGTGATCAATCGCCCCCAATTGCCACAAGCTTCGCTTACAGCCTATTTTGATGCCGCGTTAGGACGAAATTTTCGTGGAAAAGTTACATACTCTGCGGATCCATTTAGTTATACTAATATCGGCTTTCTTATCTCTGTCAGATTGAGTAGCTTTAATTTTTATTTTACAGCTGATAATTTATTAGATTATAACAATCTGGCAAAATCAAATACTGCAAGCCTGCAATTAGGGTTGCAATTAATTTCAAATAGTAAATGATGAAAAAAAAAATAATTATTCTGTTTTTAATAGGATTAGGGTTGAATTATACTTATGCTCAGGAATTAGCAGACTACAAATACATTGTGGTACCTCAAAAGTTTGAATTTCAGGATGAACCTGGGGAATATGATTTAAATGCCTTAACCCGATTTTTATTTATTAAATGGGGTTTCAATGCCTATTTGGAAAATGAAGAATTACCGGCTGATTTGAATGCATCGGGCTGTAATACGCTCTATACCCGTGCCGATGTAGGCGGGTTTTTAAGTACAAAAGCAGATATCAAACTCGTGAATTGCAGAGGTCAGGAAGTTTTTCGCCTTCCGGAAGGACGAAGCAAAATAAAAGAATACAAAGAAGGGCACCAGGATGCTTTTAGAAAAGCATTTGCAGGTCTTGAAGAACTGGGATATACCTATTCTGATGAGATTGTTGAGCAGGCAGAAATTGATGAGAACGCTGAGGAATTGATTCCTGAAGCGCGTAAAACCAGTACGGCTATGCAGGAGACTAAAACCGTAAAGGTTTCGGCTGTGCCAAAAAATAATCCCTCAAATGTTGAAATAAAAGAAGAGCTTGAAGTGGTCGAAAACAATACTCCGGTTCAGAAGCCTGATGAAAATGAAGCTTTAATTGAGCAGGATGTAAAAACCAATTTAGTAAGTGAGGATGGCAGTTATAGCCTGAGACCGGTTGCAAATGGTTTTGAAGTGTATGAGGCAAATTCTAAAATAGGAACCGCAGTTAAAACCAGCAGCGAGTCATACCTTGTAAATACCTCAGAGTTTACGGGAATAGGCTATTACAATGGAACGGAATTTACTGTCGAACGTGAAATCAAAGGTGTTTCAGGTTTGGTTAAGATGGTTTTTACTAAAAAGTAAACTCAATAATCATATTTCGATCCCCAGCGGTTTTTTAAAAATTTCCGTATGCCATCTTCACGGGCATTATCTCCAGGATCATATAATTTATGATTGCTTACGTCTTTTGGCATAAATTCCTGTGCGATAAAATTCCCGGCTCCGTCGTGAGAATATTTGTATTCCTCGCCATAACCCAATTCTTTCATAAGCTTTGTAGGAGCATTGCGCAGGGCCAGAGGCACAGGCAAATCTCCTGTTTGCTTCACAAGTTGTTGAGCTTTGTTTATAGCCATATAAGAAGCGTTGCTCTTAGGAGAGGTGGCAAGGTAGGTAACGCATTGGCTTAAAATAATTCGGGCTTCCGGATAACCTATGGTGTTTACTGCCGTAAAAGAGTTGGCTGCAATTACCAGCGCTGTTGGATTTGCGTTACCAATGTCTTCTGATGCCAGAATAATAAGCCTGCGGGCAATAAATTTAAGGTCTTCACCGCCTTCTATCATTCGGGCAAGATAATAGACGGCAGCATTAGGATCGCTTCCTCTTATAGATTTAATAAAAGCCGAAATAATATCGTAGTGCTGCTCCCCGGTTTTATCATACATCACGGTATTTTGCTGTACCTTTTGCTGAACCATTTCGTTTGTTATGATCACTTCATCTGAAGATTCCGTGGTAACTAACAACTCGAAGATATTAAGAAGCTTGCGCGCGTCACCACC
Organism: uncultured Flavimarina sp.; assembly: GCA_964398145.1. Taxonomy (GTDB): domain Bacteria; phylum Bacteroidota; class Bacteroidia; order Flavobacteriales; family Flavobacteriaceae; genus Leeuwenhoekiella. The sequence goes on from CAYNMH010000001.1 coordinate 111,864, forward strand.
GCTTATGCGAAGCAAGGCTTCAGTCTCCTTAAGTGCTATTTTCTTTTTAGACAAGATGGTATCCTGAGTCATTGCTCGCTTTAGTAGCGCTCTCAGGTCGTCTGCGGAAAAAGGATTGAGCACATAGACCTGACATCTGGACAAAAGTGCAGGAATAACCTCAAAAGAAGGATTTTCGGTAGTTGCACCTACCAGAGTTACCCAGCCTTTTTCTACTGCAGCCAGCAATGAATCCTGCTGCGATTTGCTAAAACGGTGAATTTCGTCAATAAATAAAATAGGGTTTTTTTGTGTGAAAAGTCCGCCGGCTTGTTTGGCTTTGTCAATAACCTCCCGCACATCCTTAACCCCACTATTGATGGCACTTAACGTATAAAAAGGACGTTTAGATTCTTCAGCAATAATAGAAGCCAAAGTAGTTTTACCCACCCCTGGAGGTCCCCATAAAATAAGGGAGGGAATGATACCCGATTTAATAGCGGAGGTTAGTGAACCTTTGTCTCCTACAAGGTGTTCCTGACTCAGGTAGTCTTCCAGATTTTTTGGACGGAGGCGTTCTGCGAGTGGTGCATTCATAACTTCAAAATTATTTAAATAACCGGGATTTGCTGACAGTATTACTTACTTT
>CAYNMH010000002.1:0-20757 GCA_964398145.1 uncultured Flavimarina sp.
TTAAACCGCTTACGAAGAAGTACAGCACCGTTACGATGATGAAATGGTTGTTTCTAACCGGTGTAATTCTCAACCTTCCGTTTACCTACGGCGAGTTTGCTGCGGTAGATTGGCTGCATCTACCGGCATCAGCTGCGTGGGTGATGGTCTTTGTAGTGGTGGGTACCACATTTTCAACCTACTTTTTAAACCTCTATGCGCTAAAAACCCTTAAAGCTTCTACAGTAGGGGCATTTATATACCTGCAGCCTCTTATTGCAGTCATTTTTGCAGTACTAACCGGCGCAGATCGCATTACACCATTAAGAGTCATTGCCGGTGTGATGATTTTCTCAGGAGTTTACCTCTCAACCCGCACCCGAAAAGAAGCAAGGCCTATTTAAGATCTTGAGGTTTTTTACCGTATCTGCGGGTATCTTCTTTAGTAAGAACCCTAAAATCTTCGGTACGCTCGAGTGAAGATAAATTTTTAAAAAGCTCTTCTGGCAGGGCGGTTAGTTTGCGCTCTTTTAAATCAATCCAGGCGCCCATCATCTCACAACTGGCAAAGTTGCGCCCTTTTTGATCGTAAAAATTATGTATAAATTCGAAATACATCCCGTCTTCAGCCAGACCTTTCAACTGTAAGGATACTTTTACCGGCTTGCCTGCAAACACTTCTTTGAAGTAATACATATGCTCGTAAAACACTACCGGGCCTATGTTATGCCTGGCCATCTCCTGTTGGCCAAAGCCATTTTCCATCAGGAAAGCCATACGGGTATGACTCATAAAATTGATGTAGGCGCTGTTTGCCAGATGCCTGTTAGCATCGATATCACTCCAGCGTATTTCAAATTCTTTAGTGTACATAAACTTAATTTAGAGTGCAAAATTAAACAATATAGTGTGCACGCATAATACTTTAGAAAAACCTTAATAGCCGCAAAAGCTTATTTTACCATTCAAAAACCAAAGCATTTCCTTATTATAAAGTATCTTCGATACCAGATTAAATAGTTAAGCACTCTGCACAATGCCCGTTGTACCTTCAACTTACAAGGCTCCACTTGCTTTTAAGAACGCACACTTCAATACCATTTATGCTGCTAAAGTAAGGCGCGTTACCGGACTGCAATACGAACGCCAACGCATCGATTTAAGCGATGGGGATTTTCTGGATATCGACTGGAGTTTTTCGCAAACCGAAAGAAAAACAGCCCAGGTAGTATTGCTTTTTCATGGTCTGGAAGGCCATGCCAAAAGGCCTTATATGGCTGGTACTACAAAAATTCTTAATGCAAATGGTTACGATTGCGCGGCCGTAAACCTAAGGGGCTGTAGTGGGGAGACCAATCTTAAATTGCGATCCTATCACTCAGGTGCGACAGATGATGTAAGTGATGTAGTAGATTTTATAGTAAAAAATACGGCTTATACCACACTCTACCTTTGTGGTTTTAGCCTTGGCGGCAATCTGGTTCTGAAATATTTAGGTGAAAACCGCATGCGACCTGCAGCACTTAAAGCCGGTGTGGCTATTTCCACCCCTGTTGATCTATACGATTCGCTCGAGGCGCTTCAGCAAAAACAAAACTGGGTGTATCGCTGGTCATTTCTAAAAGGTCTCCGTAGTAAATACAAACAGAAAATGCTTCTGTATCCTGAAAATCTTTCCGCAGAAAATTATAAGAAGATCCGGTCGCTTCGCTTATTTGACGAGATTTATACCGCACCCGCAAACGGTTTTGAGAATGCACTGGACTATTATCAAAAAAGCAGTAGTAAGACTTTTTTGACCCAAATTGACATACCCGCCCTGCTACTCAACGCTTTAGATGATACATTTCTTAATGAAAAATGTTACCCTATTGATGAGGCACACAAAAACAGGAATTTGTTTTTAGAAACTCCGCAAGAGGGTGGCCATGTGGGCTTTATATCTGCCGAACCTTTTACCTATTGTGAAAAGCGCACGCTTGAGTTCTTTGAAGAGTTTAAGTAGTATTGTACTGCGTAAAAATCTTGCGTATATTAGTCGTTCACTAAAATTCAAACAATGAAATTATTAAAAATAAGCCTGATTTTTCTTTTTACTTTATGTTTAACCGCCTGTGGCGATGATAAAAAGAAAGAAGAAAAAGAATCTGTTACCATTGGCGCAAAAAGTACAGATGCTCCTAAAAAAGCAGATGAAAATGTAACCGAAGTCGTATTGCTGGCCGATGATATGATGAAGTTTAACCTTAATGAAATCAAAGTACCTGCCGGTAAAAAAGTAAAACTTACCCTTAGACATGTAGGTAAACAACCTGTAGATGTTATGGGTCATAATTTTGTTTTACTTACTCAGGGAACTGAGATTCCCGCTTTTGGTGCCAAAGCATCAGCAGCTCGTGACAATGGCTATATCCCGCAGGATACCGATGCGGTAATTGTACACACCAAGATGCTGGGCGGTGGCCAGTCTGACACCATAGAGTTTGACCCGCCTGCCCCTGGGACTTACGATTTTATCTGTAGTTTTCCCGGTCATTACAGCGTAATGAAAGGTAAATTTATAGTAGAATAATTTTAGAAACTTTACGTTTTCAATCAAAGCCCAAAAATTATCTTTGCCGATTATTTTTGGGCTTTTTTAGGCTAAAAAAGAAAACCCATGAAAATTAGTTATTCTCAAATTCTGGCTGCTATAGTGATCCTGTTCATATCTTCCTGCAAAGAAGAACCTAAGTCTCAACCTGTTGAATCAAAGACTTATAGTTTTCCTAAAAAAGATGAAAATCCTATAGACCGGTATGGGCAACTTCTGGTTGACGTACAAATGCAAGGTGTTTTTGCAGATGGAAAGACCTTCGTAGACTGTGAGCCCCTTTTCCCGGCAGACACGATTTTGGCGCGCTATCAAGAAGCTTCCGGCCAGGCTGATTTTGACCTTAGAACCTTTGTTTTAGATCACTTTCAATTACCCGAATCTCCTACCGCCAGTTTTAAATCAGACACCACACGTACCACAGCCGAACATATAAAAGCGCTTTGGCCCTATCTGAAAAGGGATGCCGATGCCGAAGAAAATGGCTCCCGAATTGCTTTGCCCAATCCCTATATTGTTCCGGGCGGTCGCTTTAGAGAAGTCTATTACTGGGATTCTTTCTTTATTATGCTGGGACTAAAGGAATCTGGCGAATTAAAACTGATTGAGAATATTTTAGACAATTTTGCTTACCAGATTAATGCTATTGGTTTTATTCCCAACGGAAACAGAACGTATTATCTAAACCGTTCACAACCTCCGTTTTTTGCGGAGATGGTGCGTCTATATGCTTCTACCGGCGATGAAAAAGAGGTATATCTTAAATACCTGAAACCTTTGGAAAAAGAATACGCATTCTGGATGAAAGGTGCTGAAAAGCTTGCTGATGGTCAAGCTTCGCAACGTGTAGTCAAATTGCCTGGCGGTCATATTTTAAACCGCTTTTACAGCAATCGGGCAGAGCCACGGGCAGAAAGTTACCGTGAAGACATTCTTACTGCCCAGGAAGCAACCGGCAGAAATGCGGACGACGTATATCTTGATATCACAGCGGCCTGCGAAAGCGGGTGGGACTTTAGCAGCAGATGGTTTGAGGATCCAAACGATCTGGCCAGCATTCAGACCACAGCGATTATTCCTGTTGATTTAAATGCCTTGCTGTATAATTTGGAAGAAATTCTTTCCGTAGCAAGACGTTTTAATAATGATACTGAAGGAGCGCAAAAGATGGTGGAAGCGGCAACTGCCCGTAAAGATGCAATAGATGCGTATTTATGGAACACTTCTCAAAAAACCTATACCGACTATAATTTTAAAACTAAAGCTCCTTCGGAAACATTATCGCTTGCCATGGTGTACCCTTTGTATTTTCAGACAGCATCACCGGCTCAGGCGACTCAGGTTGCTAAAGTTCTGGAACGAAGTTTTCTTAAACCAGGAGGACTTGTCACTACCTTGAATGAAAATGGGCAACAATGGGACAGCCCTAACGGTTGGCCTCCTCACCAATGGATGGCCGTGAGAGGTTTACAAACTTATGGTATTCAAAATTTAGCCGAGAAAATAAGCAACCGCTGGTTACAGCTTAATGACAGGGTTTACAAACGTACCGGTAAAATGCTTGAAAAATATAATGTTATCGATACTACACTCACAGCAGGTGGTGGGGAATACCCCAATCAGGATGGTTTTGGCTGGACAAACGGGGTTTATCTTGATCTAAAAAAAGACTCCAAATAAGCACTTACAAAAAAGGCTGATTTTCACAAATCAGCCTTTTTAATTCCTTATTCCTTTAGCCTAAAAACTATCACAGGCAACATAAGCATCTATAACGGCCTGCTCACCCGTGGCGCCAGGCATTGAGTTGCCATGTTCCATCCCCATAATACCTGTATATCCTTTCTTGTGAATATGCCTGAAGATATTCCGGTAATTAATTTCGCCCGTAGTAGGTTCTTTTCTTCCGGGGTTGTCCCCTATTTGAAAATAACCAATCTCATCCCAGCAGGCATCAATGTTAGGAATTAAATTCCCTTCCTGAATCTGCTGATGGTAGATGTCAAAAAGAATTTTGCACGCAGGGCTATCGACTGCTTTACAAATCATATACGCCTGCGGACTTTCCTTTAAAAATAATCCCGGATGGTTATAAAAATTAAGGGGTTCAAGAACCATAGTGAGGTTTTCTCGTTCGAGCAGCGCTGAGGCCTGCTTGAGGCTTTCAATAACATTTGCGGTTTGGTAACTGTTGTTTAAACGCTGATCTACATAACCGGGAACAACGGTCATCCATTTAGCATTTACGCGCTTCGCAACTTCTATTGACTGTTTAATGTCTTCTAAAAATTCGGTTCGCTTATCCAGATTTCCACTGGTTAAATTCCCTTCGGTCCAGTATATTTTGTGTGCAACAAAAACGCCCATCTGCATGCCTCGCTTTTGCATAGTATCTGCCATTTTTTGTTGCAATTCAAGCGGTCGATTACGCATCTCATTATCCTCAAAAGCAGTAAAACCCTGATCGGCCATAAAATTAAGCTGATCTATTGGGTCATCACCTGCAAGGTTTTTAAACATACCCAAATGGGGTGCATACTTTAGATTGAAAGTATGCAGAGGCACATTATAGTGCTTTTTGGTTGAGTTTTCGGCAAGAAGACTCGCTCCGCCTAAAGCGAAAAAAGAGCCGGTTAAGGCTCCTTTTTGTATAAATGATCTTCGTTTCATTAAAGTGACATTGTTTTTCCGCCTCCGGCTTCTTCAAGAGGTAAACAACCCTGATATACTCCGGGGATGGGATCATACCAAAGTACGTTTTCTCCCACCTGCTCACTGTTTTTCCAGGCCCAGATTCCCAGATCCCGCACTGCAGCAAGGTAAGCATAGGAACCAGCCTGTGCGTCAAAATCAGCCTCAGGTCCTTCAGGATCCTGCGTTGCTGAGATGCGTTTTACATAGGCATCGCGGGTTTCCTTATCAGCTCCTAAATATTTGGCAACTGCCTTCTCATAGTCTTCATGCTCCCCGTCTTTCAGCTCCTTGTCAAAATTTTCTTTGAAGCTTAGAGCAAAGGCATTTGCACCAGATTCAAATTCTTTTTTCTGGCTGTCTTCCGCCACTTCATCCATATACGCATCTATAAACTGAGCAATATTGAGCTCTGAAGCTCCCGGAGTATCGGTTTTTGGGAAAATTACATCTAAAATATGTACTAAAGCAGCACCATTCGTTGCGTTGAGAAAAACGGGTTGCCACTCATTTTTAGGCTCGCTTTTACAACTCTGCAGTAAATTGAAAGCTGCGGGAGCTACCATTACGTAACCGGCTCCCAGGCCTATATTTTTAAGGACTTGTCTTCTATTCATAATTAAGCAAATTTTCCGTTTTTAAGTTGATCTGCCGCATGCTTGGCTGCACGTGCGGTAAAGGCCATATAGGTAAGTGACGGGTTTACACAGCTTGCTGAGGTCATAAAAGCCCCATCTGTCACATACACATTAGGAACCGTGTGCACCTGATTGTTACCGTTTAAAACAGAGGTTTTAGGATCTCTTCCCATACGGGCAGTACCCATCTCGTGAATTCCTAATCCAGGAGCTCCAGGACTATCGTAGGTCTGTACGTTTTTATAACCCGCCTTGGTCAGCATTTCTGCAGCCTGCTCCTTCATATCTTTACGCATTTCCCACTCGTTCTCTTTCCACTCGGCGTCAAAAGTTACCGTTGGAAGCCCCCATTTATCCAACTTATCATAATCAAGGGTCATTTTGTTTTCGTGGTATGGCAAACACTCGCCAAAAGCGGTAAGACCGATGGTCCAGCCTCCCGGCTCTGAAATTGCCTTTTTGAGATCTGCCCCATAAGACATTTCAGAAATCGCTTCAGTCCAATTACCACGGCTGGCACCTCCCTGATATCCATATCCGCGCTTAAAGTTAGGCTGATCGGTATCTCCGCCTAAGTTTCTAAAACGAGGAATATACAGTCCATTTGCGCGACGGCCTTTATAATATTTATCTTCAAAATCATCTACTTCTGCCGAAGCGCCTACTCTAAAGTGGTGGTCCATAATATTATGGCCTAATTCTCCACTGTCATTACCCAAACCATTTGGGAAACGTTCAGATTTAGACTGCATTAAGATAGAAGCGGAAGCAATTGCAGAAGCACACAAGAAAATCACTTTTGCATTAAAGATCATTTCTTCTTTAGTTTCAGCATCAATTACTTTTACCCCGGTCGCCATTTTGGTATTGTCATCATAAATAACTTCACTCACAATGCTAAAGGGACGAAGAGTCATATTGCCGGTACGCTCTGCAGCCGGAAGTGTAGATGAGTTACTGCTAAAGTAAGCTCCAAAAGGACAACCGCGCATACAGCGATTACGGTACTGGCAGGCAGAACGACCTTCATAGGTTTTTTCTGTGGAAGTAATATGTGCTGTACGACCTATAGTGAGCAGACGATCTTTATAGTTCTGTGCCATGTTTTTCTTAAGGTGTTCTTCAACACAGTTCAGTTCCATGGGCGGTCCAAACTTCCCGTCAGGTAACTGTGGCAAACCCAGATTTTCACCACTTACACCAATGTATTCTTCAACCTTATCATACCAGGGCGCAATATCTGCATAGCGCACCGGCCAGTCTACGGCCACACCTTCTTTCTTATTCGCTTCAAAATCGATATCACTTAAGCGGTAACTCTGACGTCCCCACATAATAGAACGCCCGCCTACATGGTAGCCGCGCATCCAGTCAAAACGCTTGGTTTCATTATAGGGGTGTTCTAAATCGTTTACGAAAAAATGGCTGTGTGCACGGTCTATGGTATAACCCGTGCGCGCCTGCTTAAATTGTTTGGCTTTCTCTTCCTGAGTGGGCTGGCCTTTAAATTTAAAATCCCAGGGGTCCATATTCGCGGTTGGATAGTCTTCAATATGCTTAACCATTCTTCCACGTTCAAGAACTAAGGTTTTAAGACCTTGTTCACATAATTCTTTGGCAGCCCAGCCACCACTAATTCCTGTACCCACCACAATGGCGTCGTACATTTCTTCAGGTTTAATACTACTCACGCTATATTTAGTTTTTGATAATATAATCTAGCCTATGCTATCAAATATATAAATTTTAAGTTATTTTTTGGTAAACCAAAAAAAGTATAATTTAGAGAGCTTAATCCTTTTAGTTAACCATGCAGGGTTAATTTTAAGTATTCATCACACACTAACCTCTTAAGCTAATGAACGTTAAATTCCTATCTGCTGCTTTTTTCTTTTTGATTTTAGCAGCTTGTAAAACCGAAAAAAAATCAGAAAAAATCACTGATGAAAGCGTTGTAGTAACTCAAAACGATCCTTTTTTTACTATTTCTCTTGCACAATGGTCTTTGCACAGAGCGTTTCAAAGCGGTGAATTAAGCCCAATGGATTTTGCTCAAAAAGCCAAGGAAATGGGTTTTGAGGGAATCGAATATGTAAGTCAGCTTTACAATGCCGAAATGGAAAAATACGAGAGTGCTGAGGTTGCTTTAGATTCCATTTTACCCAAACTCAAAGCCAGCAGTGAGCAATACGGCGTACAAAATGTTTTAATCATGGTAGATGGTGAAGGAAATCTTGCTGCTGAAGACCAAAAAGAGCGCAATACCGCTATTGAGAGTCATAAAAAATGGGTAGATGCAGCAGCATTTCTGGGATGTCATGCCATTCGTGTCAACTTAATTGGTGCTCAGGATAAAGCTGTTTTTAAAGAAAGTGCAATTGATGGCCTGGGAAAACTGGCAGACTACGGGGCTTCAAAAAACATTGAAGTCATTGTTGAAAATCATGGTGGCTACTCTTCAGACGCTGCATTTTTGATGGAGATTATAAACGCTATAAATAAGCCTAATTGCGGGACGCTACCTGATTTTGGAAACTTCTGCCTCGAACGTGAAAACGGCGAGATGTGGGGCGCAGCCTGCGTTAAGGAATATCCACGATATCAGGGTATTGAAGAGATGATGCCTAAAGCCCTCGCAGTAAGTGCAAAAACTTATGATTTTAATAAAGAAGGTCAGGAAACTTCTATGGATTATTCTAAAATTCTTAAGATTGTAAAAGATGCCGGTTATACCGGATTTATAGGTGTTGAATATGAAGGAGATGACTATAGCGAAGAAGAAGGCATAAAACTCACCAAAGAATTATTAATTAAATCTGCTCAAGAACTTAACTAATTATTTATGAAACCATACGTTCGATTTCAACTGTCACTGATGATGTTCCTCGAGTTTTTTATTTGGGGAGGCTGGTTTGTGACTTTAGGAACTTTTTTAGGCAATAACCTGGAAGCTACTGGTGCTCAAAGTGCAATGGCTTTTTCAACCCAATCCTGGGGTGCGATCATCGCTCCATTTATAATAGGTCTTATTGCCGATAAGTTTTTTAATGCTGAGCGTATTTTGGGCGTTTTGCATTTAGCAGGAGCTGTTTTAATGTACCAAATGAGTCAAACTACAGATTTTACGGCGTTTTACCCATATGTTTTGGGATACATGATTGCTTATATGCCTACCCTTGCACTCGTAAATTCAGTTGCCTTTAGACAGATGAAAAACCCTTCCAAAGACTTTGGATGGATTCGGGTTTTTGGAACTATTGGATGGATAGTAGCCGGGTTTCTGATCAGCCTCTTGGGCTGGGATTCGCAGGAAGGCATTCAGGAAGGTTTGTTGAATAACACCTTTACGATGACTGCTATAGCTTCGGCAATACTAGGTGTCTTCAGCTTTCTGCTTCCTAAAACTCCACCTGTAAAATCTGATAAGGAACAATCTCTTATTGAGAAAACCGGACTTAGTTCAATCTCTATGTTGAAGAACAAAAACTTCCTGATTTTCTTTATTTCTTCGATCCTGATCTGTATTCCACTTGCTTTTTACTACCAAAACACCAATCCATTTTTAACCGAATTGAAAATGGAAAACCCAACTCTAAAGCAGTCTATAGGTCAGATTTCTGAAGTATTGTTTATGCTACTTCTGCCTGTGTTCCTGTTGCGTTTCGGCATCAAAAAAACCCTGCTTTTTGGGATGATCGCGTGGGTACTTCGGTATTTGTTATTTGCTTTCGGAAATGCAGATGAGTTATCGTTTATGCTCATAATAGGTATTGCCTTACACGGTATTTGCTACGATTTCTTTTTCGTTTCAGGCCAGATTTACACCGACTCAAAAGCTGGCTCAGACAACAAAAGTGCTGCACAGGGACTTATCACGCTGGCCACCTATGGCGTAGGAATGCTGATTGGTTTCTGGGTTGCAGGCCAGATTACAGATACGTATCTTATTGGCGAGTTGCACGACTGGAGAACCATTTGGGTTTATCCTGCAGGTTTTGCTGCACTGGTATTCCTGTTCTTCCTGATTGCATTTAAAAACGAAAAAATCGAATATAAAGGAGAAAAAGTATAACTAACCAAAAAGGCACTTAACTAAAATACAAGTGCCTTTACAATTTCTCTGACCAAAAAACAACTACAATGAAAAAATTGAAAATGGGAATGGTAGGCGGCGGTAAAGGCTCGTTTATAGGCGATGTGCACCGCAGGGCTTCCCGTATAGATGGAATGGTTGACCTCGTATGTGGCGCCTTTAGCAGCAACCCACAACGCAGCCTCGAGTCTGCCGACGAACTGGGTGTAGCTCCAGAGCGGGCTTACAAAAGTTTTGAGGAGATGATCACCAAAGAAAAGGAATTACCGGAAGGCGAGCGAATGGATTTTGTTTCTATAGTAACGCCAAATCATATGCACTTCCCACCGGCAAAACTGGCGCTTGAAAACGGATTTCACGTGATTTGCGATAAACCGGTAACCCTAACCCTTGATGAGGCTTTTGACCTGCAAAATGTGGTCAAGAAAAGTGGAAAGGTTTTCGCCTTAACCCATAATTACACGGGGTATCCCATGGTGAAACAAGCCCGTTTGATGATTCAAAATGGCGAGCTGGGCGAAATCCGTAAAGTGGTGGTTCAATACTTACAGGGATGGATGTCTACTGCGGTTGAGGAGACCGAAAACAAACAGGCTTCCTGGCGGGTTGATCCCAAAAAATCAGGAATCGGTGGGGCTCTTGGTGATATTGGTACGCATGCCGAAAACCTGACGGAATACATCACCGGTAAAAAAATTGAGAAAGTCGCGGCAGACCTCAGCAGTTTTGGTGCCGGGCGCGTGCTGGATGATGACGGCAATATCTTGTTGCGTCTGGAAGGAAACACCAAAGGCTGTATGACCATTTCGCAAATTGCAACCGGTGAAGAAAACAACCTGGGCATCCGCGTTTATGGAAGCAAAGGAAGTATTGCCTGGTATCAGGAAAATCCGAATGAACTAACGGCCTACTGGTTGGATAAGCCTAAACAGATTTATACACCCGGTGGCAATGGCACGTATGAAGAATCTACAGCCTACACCCGCGTTCCTCCCGGTCACCCAGAAGGCTACCTGGAGGGTTTTGCCACTATTTACAGAAGTTTTGTAAAGGAAGTGATTTCGGTCAATGAGGGTAATGCGATTTCTGAACGACCTGATTTCCCTACCATCCACGATGGATTGAGAGGTATGCAATTTATCTATGCCTCAGTAGCCTCAAATGATAATAACGCAGCCTGGGTAAGTCTAAAAGAAGACTAAAACCCTAATTTAAAACGAGACGACTATGAAAACCATAAAAGGACCGGCCGTATTTCTGGCTCAGTTCATGGACGATAAAGAACCGTTTAATTCACTTGATGGATTGTGTAAATGGGCCAGTGATTTAGGATATAAGGGCATACAAATCCCCACCTGGGAGAGTAGGCTTATAGACCTTAAAAAAGCAGCAGAGAGCAAAACCTACTGCGACGAACTCAAAGGCAAAGTGAACAGTTACGGCCTGGAGATTACCGAACTGTGTACGCATTTACAAGGGCAACTCGTCGCGGTGCATCCTGCTTACGATGAGATGTTTGACAATTTTGCTCCGGATGGCTATAAAAACAACCCTAAAAAACGCCAGGAATGGGCGGTAGATCAGCTTATAAGTGCCGCTAAAGCCAGTAGAAATCTGGGTATAGATGTGCACGGTACGTTTAGCGGTGCCCTGCTTTGGCACACCTGGCATCCCTGGCCTCAACGCCCGCCCGGGCTTGTAGAACTGGGATTTAAAGAACTGGCCAATCGCTGGACGCCTATTCTCAATGCTTTTGATGAGCAGGGTGTTGATGTGTGTTATGAAGTGCATCCGGGAGAAGATATTCACGATGGGGTGACTTTTGAGCGTTTCCGCGAAGCGACCGGCAATCACAAACGTGCCAATATTTTGTACGACCCCAGTCACTTCGTATTGCAGCAGCTGGATTATATAGAATACATCGACAATTACCACGAGTTTATCAAAATGTTCCACGTTAAGGATTCCGAATTTAATCCTACCGGGAAAAAAGGAACTTTTGGAGGCTATGGTGACTGGATTGACCGTGCGGGCCGCTATCGCTCGCCGGGTGATGGCCAGATTGATTTTAAAACCATATTTACCAAACTCACCGAATACGGCTGCGATGTCTGGGCCGTGATGGAATGGGAATGTTGTATCAAATCGCCAGAACAGGGGGCTCGCGAGGGCGCTCCGTTTATCGCAAGCCACATTATTGAGGCTACCCAAAAGAAATTTGACGATTTCGCAGGGTCGAAAACCGACGAAGCTAAACTAAAACGCATACTAGGAATAAACTAAACCATATGAAAAAGCTAATTTATTTATCTGCCTTTGCTTTAGTGGCTTTTACAGCCTGCAAAGAAAAATCTGAGAAAACTGAAGAAATGACCGCAGAGCAAAGTCAGGAAATACCTGAACCTCAATCCGATTGGGAAATTCTTTTTGACGGAAGTAATCTTGATAAATGGCATGCTTACAACGGCACGGAACCCACACAGTGGAAAATCGAGGGAGAAAATCTGGTCTTTACGCCGGCTGAAAACCGTCAGGGAAGTCAAAACCTCGTCACAAATGATACCTTTGAAAGTTTTGAACTGAGCTTTGACTGGAAAATTTCAGAAGGCGGAAACAGTGGGGTGATGTGGGCTGTTCAGGAAAATGATACTCTGGGTGAGCCCTATCTTACCGGCCCGGAAATTCAGATTTTAGATGATGAGCGCCATCCCGATGCCAAAGCCGGTACCACCCATAGATCTGGTGCGCTTTACGACATGATTGCCGCTCCAGAGGGCGTTGTAAAACCTGCCGGTGAATGGAATAGTTATCTTATCACCATAGACTATGAAGCAAACAAAGGCACCGTAATTATGAATGATACCGAAGTGGTAAGTTTTCCGCTGAGCGGTGAAGAATGGGAAGAAATGGTCGCGAAATCAAAATTTGCAGACTGGTCAGCTTTCGGAAAATCAAAAACCGGTCGCGTCGCTTTGCAAGATCACGGTAATGCTGTTACATTTCGGGATATTAAAATTAAAAGACTCTAAACCTATGAATTCAAAATTTTTGCTTCCGCTCCTCGCTACAGGCATACTCATTTCCTGTAATACTTCCACAGAAAAAAACAGCGAAGAAACCGCCCCGGCAGCAGATACTACGGCCGTAGTTGAAGAAGCACCCATCACAGACCCCGCTGCTACAGAGGTTTGGGAACCGGAACCGGAAGTAATCACTTTTAACAATGCCGGCGTGCCTTCTGACGCCATTGTCTTATTCAATGGCGAAAATCTGGATGCCTGGGAAAGCACCAGAGACTCTATTGTTAATGCACCCTGGCTGATAAACAGCGACGGCTCGATGACTGTTGCAGGAGGCACCGGAGATATTCAAACCAAAGAAAACTTTGGCGACATCCAATTGCACGTAGAATGGCGTGCACCACAGGTTGTTGAAGGAGAAGGACAGGGACGTGGCAACAGCGGCATTTTTCTTCAAAATCGCTATGAGGTTCAGGTGCTGGATAGTTATGATAACCGTACCTATTCTAACGGACAGGCGACTGCGATCTATAAACAAAGCATCCCGCTGGTAAATGCAACCAAAGCGCCCAGCGAATGGCAAGCCTACGATATTATTTATCATCAGCCGGAATTTGATGCTGATGGGAGTAAAACCAAATCTGCAACGGTTACAGTACTTCATAACGGGGTTCTGGTACAGGATCATACAGAAATACAGGGTACAACCGAATATATCGGAAAACCGAAAAACGAGGCACACGGAGCGGCTCCCTTGAAATTACAGGATCACGGCAACCCGGTTAGCTATCGCAATATTTGGGTTCGTAAGCTTTAGCCGAAAAACGATCAACATAAAAAAAGCTGTCTAAACCTGTTTCAGACAGCTTTTTTTATGGTTTAGAATTAAGTGCCGAAACGATTCAGGTACTGGGATTTTGATTGGCAGCTGGTTACTGTGGCAGGAGGTTTTGAGCTATTCGAGTTGTTGCTTTAGACTTTCAGGGTTTTTAAGCACGGGTTGATTTGCTATATTTGCCGCTTAATGTAGCCTCATGATTAAATCGATGACCGGCTTTGGGAAATCTGTAACCCAACTGCCTTCTAAAAAAATTACCATTGAGATAAAATCGCTCAACAGTAAGAATCAGGATCTAAACGCTCGAATTCCATCTTTCTACAAAGAAAAAGAGCTGGATTTGCGCAATCTTGTCGCGCAAAAGCTACAACGCGGTAAAATAGATTTCAGTTTGTACGTAGAACTCAATGGTGAAGAAACCAGCAGTTCTATCAACGCAGATGTAGTGCGTCAATACATTAAACAATTGCGCGAGGTTACGCCGGGTGCAGACGAAGTAGAGCTCCTTAAAATAGCCGTGCGCCTGCCCGATGCCCTAAAAACTGAGAAAGATGAGATTGATGAAACCGAGTATCAGGCTATCCTGCAAGGAGTGGATGAAGCTTTAGAAAGCATAGACAATTACCGCACTGACGAGGGCAAGGTTCTAAAAGAAGATTTTGAGTTACGCATCAGTAATATTTCAAAACATCTTGATGAAGTTAAAAAACTGGATCCGGAGCGTATGGAAGGCGTGCGCGAGCGGCTTAACAAAGCAGTAGCAGATCTTAAAACGACAGTAGATGAGAATCGTTTTGAACAGGAACTTACCTATTATTTAGAAAAGTACGACATTACCGAAGAAAAGGTGCGCCTGCGTAACCACCTGGAATACTTCACCAAAACGCTGAACTCCCCTCAATCTAACGGAAAGAAACTCGCATTCATTAGTCAGGAAATGGGTCGTGAAATCAATACCATAGGTTCTAAATCAAATTATGCTCCTATGCAGCAGGTTGTAGTGCGGATGAAAGACGAACTTGAGAAAATAAAAGAGCAACTTTTAAACGTACTTTAATGGAAGGTTCTGGTAAACTGATTGTTTTTTCTGCACCAAGCGGAAGTGGTAAAACAACTATTGTACGCTGGCTTCTTGCTAAACCCGAGCTCAATCTGGAATTCAGCATCTCTGCTGCTTCCCGCGAACCGAGACCTACAGAACAGGATGGGGTGGATTATTACTTCCTGTCACTTAAGGAGTTTAAAAGGCGTATTAAAGCTGATGAATTTCTGGAATGGGAAGAAGTATACCGCGATAATTTTTATGGCACGCTTAAAAGTGAAGTAGAGCGCATCTGGAAACAGGGCAAACATGTCATTTTTGATATCGATGTGGTAGGCGGTCTCGATATTAAAAAACTCTATCCAGAACGCACCCTGGCGGTGTTTGTAAAACCTCCCAGTATTGAAGAGCTAAAAATCAGGCTTAAAAAGCGTAAAACGGAAAGCGAAGACCGAATTAATATGCGCGTGGCAAAGGCCAGTATTGAACTGGCTACGGCACCCCAGTTTGACCATATTATTGAAAACAACGATCTGGATACCGCTTTAGAAGAAGCCTATATACTGGTTCAGGAATTTGTCAAAGAGTAAGAATGAAAATTGGCCTTTATTTCGGAACCTTTAACCCCATTCACATAGGCCATCTTATTATTGCCAATCACTTTGCGGAATACAGCGACCTCGATAAAATCTGGATGGTGATTACCCCGCATAATCCGTTCAAAAAGAAAAAAAGCCTTCTTGATAATCATCACCGGTATCAGCTGGTATTGGAAGCTGTAGAAGAATATCCTAAAATTGAGGCGAGCACAATAGAATTTAATTTGCCACAGCCTAATTATACCAGTAATACGCTTGCACATTTACAGGAGAAATATCCTGATTATAAGTTCAGCCTCATCATGGGCGAAGATAACCTGCGCAGCCTTCACAAATGGAAAAATTATGAGGTCTTGCTGGAACGTCATCAGATTTATGTATATCCACGTATTGCAGAACATCCTGATGCAGAAAGGCCAAAACTTTTGGAACACGATCATGTGCATTTGATTGACGCGCCGGTAGTTGAGATTTCTGCAACTTTTATTCGTAAAGCAATAAAGGCCGGCAAAAATTGCCGACCCTTGTTACCGCCATCGGTATGGCGCTATATTGACGAGATGAACTTTTACCGTTCGCTTTAATCTACATTGGGAATGCGTAACATCTGTCCCGGATAAATTTTGTCCGGATCTTTAAGCATAGGCTTATTGGCTTCAAAAATAACCGGATATTTCATCGCGTTACCATAAAATTTCTTAGCTATTTTACTCAGCGTATCTCCCGATTCTACAGTATGAAACTGAGCTTCAGGCTCTTTATGTTCTACCTGCATACGATCGTCTACCTGCGCGATACCTTCAACATTTCCTACTACTAAAACCACTTTTTCTTTAGTGGTCTGGTTTTTGGCCTTACCGCTTACAATGACCGTCTCTCCGTTGATATCAAGCTGAAGATTTTCGACTTCTAAGCCCAAATCCTGAATGGTTTCTTTTAAAGAAGCTTCCGCTTTGCGATTTGCGGCTTCTGTTGCTGCTGCAGCTTCAGCTTTTTTCTCTGCTGCTTCTTCGGTAGTACTTTTGCCAATTCCTATTTTGGCACCTGCATTTTTAATAAATGAAAATAAACCCATAATTTTTTAATTCTTTCCGGTCACCCGGGTTAGTTAGTTTTATTTAAAAGGAAAATTACAAAAAGAGCCTTTAAGACTACGCCAAGACTTCTGTAAAACTATGTGAATATTTGACTCGAGCGCGGCTAATGTAAGTCCTGGCTCCAGGCATTATAAAAAAATCGCCCCCTCACATTCGCAAAGGGACGATTCCAACTAACCAACCAAAAAATCAACTATTTATTTTTAGAACTTTTCAGTTCCTGAATACGTTTATCAATTATACTTTGTTTCAATCTGCTCTTACTTTCTTCGGGCGTTTTATAGGTAATGTAACCTTTCCCTCTAAAGCGGTATTCACTTCCGGATGCAGGATGATACAGGGAAATCGTAGCATCATCAAGTATCGTTAATTCAAAAAACTCATTGTTAAAATAATCGTAGTCTAACCTTAGCGTCTTTAAAAAGACATTATTCGGAACATTTTCCACTTCATAAATCCCGGTATAATCCCAGTACAGGTTATTTACAGAAGTACCTCGCACATCTTGTGAACTCTGAAAGTTTCCGTCTCCGCTAGCCGGATAAAACGCCAGGAAGTTCTCTGCGTCAAACTCATTTGCAGCTCCACTTGCAGAAGTATAAATCTTTTCCCAGGCTACATATTCCTGTAAAAAGAAATGGATGTTATCGTAAAAAACACGGTCGTAATCAAAAGTGCTTCGCTGGTATCCATTTAGAAAAAAGGAAGTGCGCGTAGACCTGTGGTACAACTCAATAGTATTTCGATTAATGGGGATTACCTCAAACGAATAAAAACCGTCGATATCATGACTAATATCTAAATCGTAGTCAAAGAGATCGTAATAACCAACCTGAATTCCAAAACCATCACCCTGATTACCTATACCCGCCAGGTTATTATTGACCCAAACGTTACCATTTACAAATGAAAGTGTAAAAGCCTTTTCCATAAAAGGGATATTTCCGTTTCCCTGAGTCTGATTAATATCTACATACCACAATTCATAGTCTCCCAGCACTGCAGACAAGGGTACCGCAGGCTCAACAATTTCGTCTTCAATATATACATCGGTCACACACGAAGTAAATACGATAAGAATCATAGCAAAGCCACCAAGTAATTGTATTGCTTTCATAATGGTCATTCTTTTAGTTTACTACTTCTGAAATCTTCTTTTGCTTTTCTGCAAAAGTCATTCAGCTTACAAAATTCTTAGCGTTGACGTCATTGCCCGAATCGTATTATCAGATATTCAAAGGCTGTGCCAAAAAATTAAAGCTATGGTCTTCAAGATTTTGGGTACGCTTTAAAAACTGTATTTTTAAGGAAAAGAAAACACCTGAAATTCTTCATATAAAATGAATTTCAAGTCAAGCACTTTTAATAATCAAACCTCCTTTGAGGTAAATCTGAGTGAATTATGGCCCTTAAATTTGGCGTTATAGGAGGAGGTAGCTGGGCTACAGCCATTGTAAAAATGCTTTCAGAAAATCTGGAAGAGGTAGGCTGGTATATGCGAAGCGTTTATGCACTGGAACATCTTAAAAAAGAACAACATAACCCCAATTACCTGAGTGCTGTAGAGTTTGATACTACACGCCTTAAATTGAGCAATGACATCAACGAGATCATTGATTATGCTGATTATCTGATTTTTGCAATCCCATCTGCCTTTGTGGGCAAAGAGCTTCAAAAAGTAAACAGCAATTTTAAAAACAAAATCGTTTTTTCGGCCATTAAAGGTATCGTGCCCGAAAGCGGAAAAATCGTAGGGGTGCATTTTCACGATGCTTACGAGATTCCTTACGAAAATATTGGGGTGATCACGGGACCTTGCCACGCTGAAGAAGTTGCGCTGGAACGATTGTCTTATCTTACTATCGCCTGTGCAGATGAAACGCACGCAAAAGTAATGGCTAAACATCTGCGAAGTGATTACATCAATACCACAATTACCGATGATACTATAGGCACTGAATACGCCGCAATGCTTAAGAATATTTACGCCATTGCAGCCGGTATTGCGCACGGCCTGGGCTATGGCGATAATTTTCAAAGCGTGTTGATGAGTAACGCCATACGCGAGATGAAGAAATTCATCAAAAAAGTGCATAAAATGAAGCGAAATATCAATGACTCGGCTTATCTGGGAGATTTATTAGTTACCGGGTATTCGATATTTAGCCGCAATCGGATGTTTGGCAATATGATAGGAAAGGGCTACACCGTAAAAAGTGCTCAGATGGAAATGAGTATGGTGGCTGAAGGATATTATGCGGCTGAGAGCGCCTATAAAATCAAAGAAGAAACCGGAGCGAAAACACAAATAATAGACGCGGTTTACGAAATTTTATATAAAGGCAAAGATCCTAAAAAGACCTTTAAAAAGCTGACGGAGAAATTGGATTAAAATCAATCATTATCCTTGATTCTTTGCAGTTCCTGTATGTCTAACAAATCTTTAGGCCTTCCGGATTTCACTTTGCTGGTAATTAAATCCTCAAATGCCAAAACCCTCCAGTTGAGTTCAAAATTATTTTCAGAAGTAGCAACTATCGAATCTTCATAAGCCTCATCAAAAGATTTACTAACTGAAAAATTCGTGATTAGCTCAAGATTTAAAGAGTCTGGAGAAAACTTTACCGAAATATTTTGCTGTTGTTTTTTTACGGCCTCCGGAAAATCTTCCAGATCGTATCCCAGTTCATTAAAAACCTGAACCAAGTTTTTAAAATTAATCTCAGAAGTTTCTATCCAAAAATCGACATCGGCCGAATGCCTCTGGTAGCCGTGGAAATTTACTGCTCCACCTCCCACCATTATTAGCCTGACTCCTTTACTCATACATAGCCTTAAGAAATCATTTATTTCATAATCCCATAAATTATTCATTTTGAGATTTCTTTTCTAAAATAAAATTAGACGGATTTGGCTGTCGCCGCCGCGCCACAGGAAATTGGTTTACATCACTGCAAAGTTTTAAAAAAGCATAAAAACGTTGCGATGGACTCAACTTAAGAAATGCTTGTTCCTGTAAGGCTTTACTTTCGGCTTTTGTAGTGAAGGTGATACTCATATCACTAAAGTTAAGAAATAAACTAGGATGCAAGCACCCCTTCTTTGGGCATCACCGGGATTGGCCCGGCAGTCTTATCAGAAATGGAAGAAGCCTGAAAGACAAATTTCTTTTCAAACAGTTTTCCGCCCAGAAAATAGGTCACTGCAAATTCATTGATCAGTTCCAGTACACCGTCTTCTATAAATTCGATTTTAGCATATCCTTTAGCCGGAAGCATTTCTAATTTATGCCGCATTTGGCTGGTCACTTTTTTCTCATTATAGCCGTTGGAAACAATCAGGACCAGCTCAAGCGGTTCCTTGAGATCGTTAATGATATAGGCATTCCAGTCATTGGTGCGGTGGGTTTCATTAAACTCTTTTACCGCAGCCACATAAACCCCGTCACTTTGAGGAATGTCGATATCCTTTCGCATTATTAATCGTTTTTAACCTTCCACATAATCCACAATGCCAGTATTGCAATCCCCATTATAACCAGAAAAACACTCCCAATCATAATTTTGATCACGCCAATGGCAAAGGTTAAAACGGCAATGACGATTGCAACAAAAACTAAGAGACCAATAATGCTATACTTTTTCATATCCTGTAGTTTAATAAAATACTTCGGTACAAAAGTCGCTTTAAAAGCTACAGGGCACTCTTAAATTGTTCCAAAAACCTTAAATCATTTTCACTCAGCAGGCGTATATCTGAGATTTGATGCAGCAGCAGTGCTATACGATCGATACCCATACCAAAGGCAAAGCCGCTGTATTCTTTAGGATCTATACCGCAATTGGTTAATACATTAGGATCTACCATACCGCAGCCCATAATCTCCAGCCAACCGGTTCCTTTGGTCATTCGGTAATCGGTTTCGGTCTCCAGCCCCCAGTACACGTCCACTTCGGCACTAGGCTCTGTAAATGGAAAATAGGAAGGACGCAGGCGTATCTTACTTTTACCGAACATTTCGGTGGTAAAATGCTGCAGGGTTTGCTTTAAATCTGCAAACGAAACATCCTTATCTATATACAAACCTTCTACCTGATGGAAAAAGCAGTGTGAACGTGCTGAGATCGCTTCATTACGGTACACGCGTCCCGGTGAAATGGTACGTAT
>CAYNMH010000002.1:20857-32533 GCA_964398145.1 uncultured Flavimarina sp.
ACAATAGATATAGGATGTCTGGAACCCAGAGACACAATATCTCCCGGACGCGTAAGGTCACCATAAGCGCTCTTTTCTTCAACAGTTTCCAGATCACCTTTTAAAGCATCTACTTTTTCCTGAACAACAGCTTTGAGTTTATTTATAGTTTGACCAAACTCCTTCTTCTGCTCATTGGGAATGTTTTTAAATTCTGCGAAAAACTCGTTAAACAGTCCTTTTTTTCCCAAATATTTAATGCGGAAGGCTTCCACCTCCTCTAATGAGTTTGTGGTAAACTCTTTTGCCTCGGCAATGCGTTC
Source organism: uncultured Flavimarina sp. (assembly GCA_964398145.1). GTDB lineage: Bacteria > Bacteroidota > Bacteroidia > Flavobacteriales > Flavobacteriaceae > Leeuwenhoekiella. The sequence goes on from CAYNMH010000002.1 coordinate 21,160, forward strand.
TTTTATTTTATCTAACATAGTTTGAGAGTTCAATCTGATGGTCCTTTCTTCAGCATTTGGGCTAAAGCAGATAATGGCTTATTTATTAAATGCCCATTATGGACTTTCAAAAGGGCAAATTTAGGAAATCCCTTCGGCTTGTGCTTTGTTGTCCAGAAAAATATAGTTGAGAATACAAAATACCGCTATTCCTCCCAGAAGATGCCACAGCCAGTGTGTTCCCATCCAAAAAATCTCAAAATCCATACGCTGGTCTATAAACCGAAAACCTATTGCACAGGCAAATACCAAAAACCCGGAAAATGCCCAGCCGGCATATCGCCAGTTGGTTTTTTTCAGATAACCGGTAACAGGTATTAAAATAGAGAGTGCGTTTATGAGATACCCCAGGTTATGTTCAATATTTGCAGGTACGGGCAAATAGCGCAGGCCTATAAAAGCAGCACTTATTGCTATTACAAAAACAATACGCTGTTTCCAGCTGTCTTTCCACTTGAAAACGAAATAAAGCACCGCCAGAAAACTTAAACCGCGTATAGGCACCCAGTCTAGCAATAACCAAATCTCTGCGCCTCTGAGGCCGTGATACAGTGTTCCTCCCACGTAACCCACAAATATGAGCGGGAGGGTAATGGCCAAAAACCAATAATGCCTGGGGCTTTTGTAAATCTTTAAAAAGAAGAACAGCACTATAAATAAAAAAATAAAATTACTGTAGGTATTAAAGGGCTCAACCGGAAACCTGCCTGCAATCGTTTCTTTGTATATAGGTCCTGAATCGTTAGGAAACAGATGTTGTACAAGGGCTATCTGCACTATTTTTAGTATTAGTGAATTAATTCTTTTTCCAGAAAATAGGTCACGATAGCTTCTTTCATAAGCAGGGATTGTTCTCCTGCTTTAAGAGGGGGCAAATTTTCAAGCATCTCATAATGAGGCCAACCTTCCTCGTCCTGATAATCAAACCGGTAGAACCCAAAAGGCTCCAGCAACCTGCAAATAGCGATGTGCATTAAATTGATTTTATCATCCTTTTTAAAACGCTTACCGGGCTGTCCCAGCTCCTGTACACCGATTAAATAAATAATCGCATCCAGATCAAGACGTTCCCCATCTGCAAAACGTGAAGATAATTTAAGCACTATTTGCTCCCATCGCTCTTTTAATTGTTCATCTCTTGCCATGGCGCAAATATAATCAAGAAGCAGTACACCTTACGATATTGTTTTACCCAGACCTGCACATACTCAAAGCTAACCTTACCGCCTAAAGAAAAACTGTATCTTTAGCCTTATGAATTACTTAGATATCATTCTGGGCATTGGCTTACTACTGGGTTTATATACCGGTATAAAAAATGGCCTGCTTATCGAGATTGCTTCCTTGCTAGCCCTTATACTGGGAGTTTATGGCGCAATTCATTTTTCGTTTTATGCAGCAGAGTATCTCGAAGGCCAGACCAACTGGGAACCGGCGACCCTAAACCTTATTGCTTTTGTTGTCACTTTTATAGTGATCGTTCTCATTATAACCCTGGCGGGAAAATTGCTCACCAAACTGGCTAAAATCATTATGCTGGGTGTGCTTAATCGAATACTGGGAGGAGTTTTTGGAGTTATTAAATCCGCATTTATTCTAAGCGTCATCCTGATGTTTACCCGTTCTATTGCAACAGGTTTTGACATTCTGAAAGAAGAAACTAAAGAAACTTCTGTACTCTACCCTTTTGTAGAACCTGTGGCACCCGTGCTTTTGCCCAACATTTTAAAAGAAGTAAACGATTTACGTGAAAATCTGGAAGAAAACGACCTACAAACGGCTGGTTACTAAGGTTTCGCCAGCCAGATCGCAAGAACACGTAAGGCGCTTTCAAGAAACCCAAATGATCAGGTGTCAAGTCTGTAAATTTCCATAATACTCTGAAGAATCGCATCAAAATCTATTGCAAGATCAATTAGCCTGCCGGAGTGGATATCAAATACCCACCCGTGAACCGTAAGTTTGCGCGTGCGAATGGCTTTCTGAACATCTGCTGTTTTAATCACATTTACGCATTGCTCCTGTACATTGAGTTCCACAAATTTTTTATAGCGTTCATCGTCATCTTTAATCGAGCTAAGCTCTTCTTTATGAATACGGTACACATCACGAATGTTGCGCAACCAGGGATTTAACAAACCTAAATCTGCAGATTGCATCGCCGCTTTGACCCCACCACAATAGTAATGCCCACAAATCACAACGTGATCAACCTTTAGGTGCTCAACCGCATAGTTAATGACAGACATAGAACTCAGGTCAGAACTGGGTACCATATTAGCGATGTTGCGGTGTACAAAAACATCACCAGGGCCAAGTCCCATCAACTCTTCAGAAGTAACCCGGCTGTCGCTGCAACCTATGTAGAGAATTTTTGGAGACTGCCCTTCCGATAATTTTTTAAAATAATCCGGCTCTGCTTTTAAGCGCTGTTCTACCCATTCTTTGTTATTTTCAAAGATTTTCTGAATATCCATAAAAGTTGCTGATTTGAAATCAAGAAGCTTCTAAGCCAGGCACAAATATCCCGAAACTTTTTATAAAGCTGCGACCTCCCTAGCCGTATAAACCGAATATTTTTAGATAATCAGAAAAGCGCTGGTGTAAATAAGATAAAATCCAGATTTATAAAACCTTTAAATCGCTTGCCGGCACCCAACCCTCTTTACCATCTGCAAGTTGTATCATTGCCCAGTTTTCATCCTGTTCCAAAACCCGCACTTTGGTCCCTTCGTGAAGTACGAAGCTTTGCTCGCTGGCCAGATTTGGTGCATTTTTTATTTCTGCCTCCGGCGAAAAAACAATAGCAAAAATTCGGTTTTGCTCATAAGAACGCGATTGAAATGCGAGGCTTAAGCTCAACAGACCAAAACCTAATGCTAAAAATGAAGTGGTAAAAAGTAGACGCTTTAGTGAAGTAGAGCCTGTAAAGTAATATGTTATAAAGGCGATAGTAAAAATACCTAAGAATACCACGGTTAAAATAGCCCAGCCATCTACGGTAAACATTCCTAACACGGCCTGAAACCATTTTTTAAAGGTATTTTGTGGTAAAGGTGTGATGGCGTCAACCGTCATATTACGGGCAAACTCCAGATTGTTTTTGATCTCTTTATCGTTAGGTTTAAGCGTTAATGCCTTTTCATAATTATACACACTGGGAGCAATACGGTTAAGCTTATAATTGGCATTGCCCAGGTTGTAATACAGTGCAGCCGACTCATAACCAGCGTCCAGTACTTTTTCGTAATTCTTAATAGCTTCTTCAAAATTATTTTGAGCATACTGCGAGTTCCCGGTTTCAAAGAGCTGTTCGGGTGTTTGTGCCAAAAGTTTACCGCAGCCCAGCATTAAAACAACCAGCAAAACTTTTGAGATTGCAGTGGCATTCAGCCTTCTGCTTTCCGTAAGAATATATTTTAAACCTGTAATCATCTGTCTTAAAATTAAAACCACTTACAATTGCTTATCTATATCTGAAATTACCTGCGACGCCTGATTGTAATCGTGCTGCATCGCGTCACTGCTTGAGGGTGTATAGCGTGCAAATTCACAGCTTTCGAGCAATTTTAAAAACTGAGAAGTCGTATCTGTTGTAACCCCACGCTCCTGCAATAACTCGCTAATGCGCACTTTACTCATTTCGCTGGTTTGAATATTCAAACGCGCTTTGAGGTAGTTATGCAAACTTTTCTCCAAGGCCAGATAGAATGCAGTCTGGTCACCCAGATTCTTTTTGGCTTCGCCTAAATATTTACGGGCAAGGCGGTCTGCCTTACGCAACCTGTTTCCTTTAATATCATTTTGATAAGCACGACGTTTACGACCAAACAAAATAGCCAACGGAATTAAAATAACCGGCGTAGCCAGCATACTCCAAAATGTAGTACTGCCAAAAAATGATTCTCTATTTTGAGTGATCAGGTTTGCTTCTGCTTTAATGTAACTAAATTGCTTCTGAGCTTCAACCGGCACTTTGTTAGTATTCTCAACCAGTGCGGCAGGACCATTTTCCACATCAATAATAATCTCATCACTACTTAAGGTTTTATACTGCTCCGTAGCAGGATCAAAATAGGAAAAACGTATAGGAGGAATGGGATAACTGCCTTTTTGCTGCGGAACGATGGTGTAACGCTGGGCATTTTTACCGCTCATCCCATTAACGGAAATGCGTATATCCTGCTCGTTTTCAGGCTCATAAACTTCAAGGGCGCTGGGCAATTTAGGCTTGGGCAGATTAAAAAGCTTTAAGTTACCATTACCTTTCGCTGAAAGTGTAAGATCTAAGGCTTCCTGCGCGTCCAGTTTGGTCTTGCTTGCCGCAACATCAAAATCAAAAGTACCTACGGCACCCGTAAAACTTTCAGGTTTACCTTCTTCGGGCAGAGCTTTGACATTTACCTTTCGCGTAGGCGCGGTAACTGTAATCTGTGCGGGACGGGTAATACGCATTCCAAAAATATCCCTACGGTTGGTAGGTGCTTCCACATTGATATTTAAGGAAAGTGGTTCAATGGTAAGTTCGCCTGTCTTCTGTGGATACAATAGCGTACGTCTTAAAATAACATACCGATAGGGTTTACCTTCATAACTGCCGTCATACACTTTAAACTGTTTCTCATCAATACTTTGGCTCCAAAAATCCGAAAATTTAGGGGCATCAAGTTCGTTCCAGCCATTTACTGCTGTTTCACGCGATACATACAATTTATAGACTACAGTAAAAGCCTCGTTGAGATACGGATCTGATTTTGAAACCTCGGCAACCAGGTGAACATTCTCTGTTGCCGCAACTACAGGATCATTTGGATCCTTTGGAATGTCAACAGCCCCTGTCACGTTAATCTCAACCGGAATGGTTTTATAAGTCGTACCTTCAATATCAATCTCAGCCTGTCCTATTTTAATCGTTCCGGTAGCTTTAGGCTGTAAGAAATAAGAAAAGGTTTTAGAAAAGCTCGCTTTTCCATTAACCCATTGCTTACTAATGCTTTGATTGGGCCCGCCCACTACGGTAAATCCCTGAAAACTGGGAGGCCTAAAATTATCCCCATCCTGATTCATTTCAAAATCTACCCGAAGGCGTTCATTAACTCCCAGGGTTTCTTTGCTAACGCGGGCATCAAATTTGACCTGTGACCAGGCCGATACGCCCGCAAAAAGCATCACCAGTAAAAATTTTAATTGCATCTTCATCATCTTGCTGCTTTAAAATTTAAAAGTCATTACCAGTCTTTATCTGTTTTCACTTTGGCACCTTTTACTTTCTCAGCATTCATTTTCTCCTGTACCCGATTTTCTTCGTTTTTCATAGCTTCTAGCAGGCTTTTTACCTGTTGGGGAGAAAGCTGTCCCTGCCCGGGTTGCGGCTGGGGTTGCTCTTTAGGCTTATCGCCATTTTCGCCTTTATCCTTTTGATCTCCTTCACCATCCTTTGGTTTGCCTTTGTCTTCTTCTTTATCTTCACCCTGATCACTCTCCTTATCTCCATCCCCTTCTTTAGGCTTGCCATCATCACTTTCCTTATCGTCTCCGTCGCCGTTCTGATCCTTCTGATCCTGATTCTGGTCTTGATTTTCATCTTCTTTATTATCATCGCCACCGCCACCGTTTTTCTCTTCTTCTTTTTTAGCCAAAGCTAAATTGTAACGGGTTTCATCGTCTGTAGGGTCATTCCGTAATGCGCTTTTATAGGCCTCGACAGCCTTTTTATAATCCTTTTGCTGATAGAACGCATTCCCCAAATTATGATAAGCCTTATGCTTTTCAGCTTTTGTAGTAGCCACCTCTGCCGCCTGAAGGTATCGTGTCATCCCTTCATCATACTTTTTGTTTCGGTAGTAATTGTTACCCATATTGTACTTGGCCGCCACGTTTGCAGGGTCTTTAGCGATAGCTTTTCTATAGGAGGTTTCTGCGGCTGCAAATTCCTTAGAAACAAAATCATCGTTACCTTCAGCTACAAAATCCTGGGCCTCCAGAATTGCGGGGTCTGGTTTTTCGCTTTGCGCAAAAACACTGCCGCACAGCAGCAACGTATATACTGCCAGTAAATTCCATTTAAATTTTAGGTCTTTCATCATCTTCAACATCCTAATTATCCTTTTTATTTTCATTAAATAAGTTGAGCTTACGCACCCAGGCTGTTTTGCGCTCCAGTAAGAACACATCTATAAATAACAAGAACAATGCCGCACCTACAAACCACTGAAACTGGTCTTTAAAATCTGCAAACTGCTTGGCTTCAAACTCTTTCTTGTCCATCTGGCTAAAGGCGGTGCTAATCTGATCGACCACTTTCTGGGTGCTGTTACCGTTAATGTATTCTCCGTTAGCTTCCTGGGCAATTTCCTGCAAGGTTTCGGGGTTTAATTTGGTTATTACCGTCTCACCTTCCTGGTCTTTTTTATAGGACTGCACCACGCCGTTGCGTTTTATGGGAATACGATCGCCGGCTTCAGTACCCACACCAATAGTGAAAATACGAATGCCTTCTTCCTGAGCAGATTCGGCTATTGCAGCAGCGTTCCCGGCATGATCTTCCCCATCAGAGATGATTACTAAAACCCGGTTAGTCTGCTCCTCATCGTCGTAATAGGTTTTGGCCAACTCAATAGCATCCTTAATCGCTGTTCCCTGGCTCGAAAGCATATCGGTATTCATCGAGTTGAGGAACATTTTTGCACTGCTGTAATCGGTGGTGATAGGCAGCTGCGGGTAGGCACTACCGGCATACGCGATAATCCCCACGCGGTCACTACCCAGATTGTTGATGATTTGGGTCACGAGTTGTTTGGCTTTTTCAATTCGGCTGGGTGCAATATCCTCGGCATCCATACTTTTCGAAACATCAACCGCAAACACCACATCTACACCTTCCCGTTTAACCGTCTCCAGTTTGGTACCCACCTTGGGGTTAACCAAAGCAAACGCCATTAATGCGATAGCCAGGCAAATTAAAACCAATTTAAAAACGGGCTTAAAAACCGAACGTTGAGGAGTCAAAGCCCCAAGCAGTTCCCGGTTTGCCACAAAGCGTTTCTGGGCATTACGTTTCCAGAGGCTTACTGCCAGGAACAGCAACACTACTGCCGGAATGGCCAGCAGGGTCCAGAACCATATTTTTTCTTCTAACAAATACATGCTTATTAGTATTATTTATTGTAATTGTTACTTTTTCAATTTTTTAGCTAAGCTGAAAACCTCTTGTTTTCTAAACAAAACTCCTGAATACGGTATTACGCAACAACAACTCAAGTAAAAGCAAGAGGCCTGCCAAAATCACCAGCGGCCGGTACTTTTCTTCATAATTGGTGTACTTAAACTCTTCCACATCGGTTTTTTCGAGCTTGTTTATTTCAGCATAAATCTGCTCCAGCTTTTCATTATCAGTCGCCCGAAAGTAGAGTCCGCCGGTATCATCTGCAATATTTTTAAGTAATTCTTCGTCAATCTCAACCGGTATCCTTCCATATTGAAAACTTCCGTCTGGCCGCAAGGCTACAGGAGAAAGTGCGGTACCGTTAGTTCCTAAACCAATAGTATAGACTTTTATACCATATTCCTGCGCAAGTTCACTGGCAATGGTGGGTTCAATAAAGCCGCCGTTGTTAACCCCGTCTGTCATTAAAATGATCACCTTACTTTTAGCTTTGCTATCTTTCAACCGGTTAACCGAAGTTGCCAGCCCCATCCCAATGGCGGTCCCTCCCTCAATAATACTGTTATAACTTACCTCATCAAGCGAGCTCAAAACAATGGCTTTATCGCTGGTGATGGGCGTACGCGTATAGCTTTCACCGGCATATTCCACAAGGCCAATACGATCATTAGGACGCTGGCGTATAAATTCTGAAGCCACTTCTTTTAGAGCTTCAAGCCGGTTTGGTCGTAAATCTTTTGCAAGCATACTGGCAGAAACGTCAATGGCGATTACAATATCAATACCCCGGGTGGTTTTAGTGCGGGTTGAAACATCAACGTTGCGCGGCCTGGCCAGTGCCGTAATGAGACAGGCTAAAGCCAGTAATCTCAAAGCAAACAGCACCGGGCGTAATTTAGCCAGCAAACCGCTTCCGGCTTTAAAACCTTTCAGGCTCGAAAGTTTAACTTGCGCCGTAAGTTTATTGCGTTTTAATAAATACCAAATGATGGCTACAGGCAAAGCCAAAAGCAGCCAGAAAAATTCAGGATTTTGAAATTCAAAATTACTTAACATTCGTAGGTACTGTTTTTTGAAGTTCTACTGAATTGATGATGCGTCGCGCCATTTGTGCAGCGTACTGATCGTCCTCACGCCAGGCTACCAGAATCTGCTGCAGTACACCGGGAGTGGTAAATAGCAAAATCTCATATTCACCGGCATCAAATTTCTTTTTATTTAAGGTCTGCGGAAATTCTCCCGAACCATATACCCGTAAACCTTCTGTTCCTTCGGGAGTGGTATATTTTTCCGTTTTAACAATCAAATTCTTGGCGCCATTCGCTTCCAGCGTACTAATCATGCCCTGAACTGCTCCATCCAAATTGGCCTCCTGCTTTCCGCCAAAACGTGCATTGTTTACCACCACATAAAACTGGTCAATAAGACTTCCGTAGGCAAAAGAGTTCATATTTACCTGCCTGGCCAGCGAGTCTGGCAACGGAATTTCTGCGCGTTCCAACACTCGAGGCGTGCTCAGGATTATGGGTGGATAGCCATACTCACTGCGTACCCAATCCCCTTCCAGTAAATCTTTAGACGGGTGACCGATGAAATTATCCTTTACAAAATCAAAACCTTTGGTAGCGATTAAAATACCGGTCGCTATCACCAAAATACCAAATACTCCAACTATACTGGTAACGATCAACCTGCGCTTGCGGCGTTGTGCTAGAGCTTCTCTATAAGCAGCGTCACGCATCCTTTCTTCTTCGGTAGGCTCAGGAATTGATTCTTTGGTTTCTTTTACAATTTCTTCTGCCACAATACGGTCTGCCTGCGCCTGACCTTCGCCGGGAGCAATACGGGCAAACTTGGTAAGATCGGCACGTTTCAGGATTTGATCGAGCTTTAGAATTGTTTCTTTACTCAAATCGATCCTTCCTTTTTGTTTTTCTTCTAAAAGTCGTTCAATGAGTTCACCAGAGGTACTTTCCATGGAACGATCGTAGACTTCCTCATCCAGATAATGCCGAACAATATCGGTAAGCCTGGAATAGTAAGCCTTAGAAACTTCCTGATCTGACAGTCCGCGGGAAGGCGTTTTGTACTCCTCGTCAAGAGCCTTAAGCGAAACCATGGCCTGTTCAAAAGGCGGCAGTTTACGCTCGGCTTCAGCCTTTTTACGACTGCGTCTGATTATGAAATATAGAAAAATGGCAATTAGGGCTGCCAGTATTAAAAAATATAATAAGTATTCCCAGATTTTACTGGTGGCACGTTCTACTTCAACAATTTCTTTAATATCGTAAAGACCTTGCTTGGTGCTGTCTACCTGTACATTATTAACCTCAACCGGAATGGAATCCGTATAAAAAGGTTGCTGATTTATGCTTATCACCTGTCGTGGAATGGTATAGCTACCACTGTCAAATTGAGTAAGACCATAGCGTTTAATCAGGTTCATTTTTGCTCCTGCAAACGACGTATCGGTTTTGTAGGCCTCAATTACTTCTAGCGGAACAAAGCTTTGTCCTTCGGGAAACATAACCAGATCTGTAGAGTCTGCTTCTACATTTACGGTATACGTAATTTGCTCGCCAATGAGAATACTCGTACTGTCTACTGTTGCCGAAACACGCTGGGCCTGCAACCCATTCACACCAAAAACCAGCAGGATAACCAAAACCCAAAACCTGAATAAAGGTTTAAAAACTTCAGATATGTGGGCTGTTTTCAGATTTCTGTTCATAGTTGTTTTATCCTCTTCTTTTAAAATAACCAAGCAATTTTTTCACATAGCTGTCATCGGTACGTACATCAATCGCACCGGCGCCGCTACGGGTAAAACTTTCTTTAAAATAATCTACCCGCGCCCTGTAATACTTGCTGTAATTTGCCCTGACGGTTTTAGAAGTCGTGTTGACCAGCAGCAATTCTCCGGTTTCTTCATCTTCCATCTGCACCACGCCCAGACTGGGGATCTCTTCTTCCCTACGGTCGTAAATGCGAATACCGGTAATGTCGTGACGCTTGGCGGCAATTTTCATCGTATCGTGATATCCGTCTGCAATAAAGTCTGAAAGCACAAAAACAATGGCTTTCTTCTTCATCACTCCCGATAAAAATTTGAGTGCCTGCGCCACATCGGTGCGCTTACTTTGAGGTTTAAATTCGAGTAATTCGCGTATGATGCGCAAAACGTGCGATTTTCCCTTTTTAGGCGGAATGTAAAGCTCAATCCCATCTGAAAACAGGATCAAACCTATTTTGTCATTATTCTGCAATGCAGAAAATGCCAGGGTTGCGGCGATTTCGGTCACGACTTCAGATTTAAACTGCTGGTCTGTACCAAAGAATTCGGAACCACTTACATCAGCTACCAACATCATGGTAAGTTCGCGCTCTTCTTCGAAAACTTTTACAAAAGGCTCGTTGTAGCGCGCCGTCACATTCCAGTCTATATTACGCACATCGTCACCAAACTGATACTGTCGCACCTCACTAAAGGTCATACCGCGACCCTTAAAGGTAGAATGGTATTCCCCGCCAAAAATGTGATCAGACAGTCTCCTCGTCTTAATCTCAATCTTACGTACTTTTTTTAAAAGCTCTTTAGTATCCATAATTCAGCAATCAGCAGGCAGTAGCAGCAGGCAGTTTATTGCGATAGGCTGTATAAACTGAAAACTGAGACTGCGGTCTGGTTTAAGGTACTTCGATCTCGTTCACGATCTTGTTGATGATTTCTTCGGTGGTGACATTTTCGGCTTCTGCCTCGTAGGTGATACCAATACGATGACGCAGCACATCGTGTACCACTGCGCGCACGTCCTCAGGAATTACATAACCCCGACCTTTGATAAATGCAAAACATTTGGAAGCCGTTGCCAGGTTAATACTACCCCTTGGAGACGAACCAAAACTGATAAGCGGCTTTAAATCGGCCAGCTTGTAGTTTTCGGGATAGCGGGTGGCAAAAATGATATCAAGAATATATTTCTCAATTTTTTCGTCCATATATACCTCACGCACTGCATCCTGAGCCCTTAAAATCTGTTCAATAGAAACCACGGCATTTACTTTCTCGTAAGCTCCTTTAAGGTTTTGGCGAATAATGAGTTGTTCTTCGGCGTGTTTTGGATAGTCAATGACGGTCTTGAGCATAAAACGGTCAACCTGCGCTTCAGG
>CAYNMH010000002.1:32633-36632 GCA_964398145.1 uncultured Flavimarina sp.
ACATCTGCCGGAAGCAAATCGGGCGTAAACTGAATACGGCTAAAACTCCCGTGAACAGCTTGTGAGAGCGTGTTGATCGCCAGCGTTTTTGCAAGGCCGGGAACACCCTCGAGCAAAATATGTCCGCGTCCTAAAAGACCTATAAGCAGTCTTTCAACCATATGTTTTTGTCCTACGATGACTTTATTCATCTCCATCGTAAGGATTTTTACAAAAGCACTTTCTTTTTCAATCTTTTCATTGATGGCTCCTATATCAACAGATGCGCCGGTATTTTCCATAATTCTTATGCTATTAATGTCAATTTTACATTCTAAAGGTTAACTTTTCTTCATCACGATTGCGTTAAGCTATCGTTAAAACCCCAGCCAAATCCCACATTAGAAACCACTTGACTGTAGTGTCTCTAATGACTGGTTTTTAATTAAACTGTTGCAAAAAAAAAGCAATCTTCTCAGACTGCATTTCAAATATACAGCATTTAAGGGTAATGCCATCAGTCTTAAATGTACAGGACTGCTTCCACTGAAAGCCGAGTCAGGTTTTCTGAAAATTTTAATCTTCAGAAGAAACCACTTTGCTGTAAATAGCAGCCGTTTAAAACCCAAATACTGCTCTATAGATTTTCATTTGGCAGCGGATCGTTTTTGGCTGTTGCCAAAACCATACATTAATCTTTATCTTTCAGGAAATTTTTAAACATGTCAACAAAAACAGCCCTCATAACAGGAGCCAGCAGCGGAATAGGAACTGCTACCGCACGCATTTTTGCTAAAAACGGTATCAATATTATCATATGTGGGAGAAGACAGGAACGCCTGGACGCTCTTAAAAAAGAGTTAGACCTACAGGTAAAGGTATATACTCTCAATTTTGATGTACGCAATAAAAAAGCCGTTCATGAGTCTATAAATGGATTACCCAAAGACTTTCAGAAAATAGACATCTTAATCAACAATGCCGGTAATGCGCACGGATTAGATCCCATACAGGAGGGAAGTACCGAAGACTGGGATGCCATGCTCGACATTAATGTTAAGGGTCTTCTTTATGTAAGTGATGCGATTATTCCTAAGATGATTGAAGCTAACAGTGGCCATATCATCAATATTGGGTCAACAGCCGGCAAAGAAGTGTACCCCAAAGGCAATGTGTACTGTGCTAGTAAGCATGCTGTTGATGCCATCAATCAGGGCATGCGTCTGGACCTGAATGGCTACAACATACGGGTAGGTGCCGTAAACCCGGGAATGGTGGAAACCGAGTTTAGCGAAGTACGCTTTAAAGGGGACTCTGAAAAAGCCGGTAAAGTGTACCAGGGCTTTCAACCCCTACAGGCCGAAGATGTTGCGGACATCATCCATTTTGTCGTGACCAGACCTTATCACGTAAACATCGCCGACCTCGTCGTGATGAGTGTAGACCAGGCTTCGAGTACGGTGGTGAACAAAGCTTAAATAATTGCAAGTTGCAGGTTAAAGAATTATTTTATGGGGAACATTCAACGTTTTGAAGATTTGGAAATCTGGCAAAAAGCAAGGGCATTAAATCAAAATCTCTTCAGGCTTATTTCTGATACCCAGCTACAGAAGGATTTTAAACTGCGTGGACAGATAAATGGTGCGGCAGGCTCAATAATGGATAATATTGCTGAAGGCTTTGAAAGGGACGGAAATAAAGAATTTGCGCAATTTCTAAGTATTGCCAAGGGTTCCTGTGGTGAAGTGCGTTCTCAATTATATCGCTGCTATGATCGGGAGTACATTGATCAGGATCAATTTAATGAATTGAAAACCCAGTGTACAGAACTGAGCAGGCAAATAAATGCGTTGATGAAGTATATAAAATCTTCGGATAGACGAGGTTCCAAATACGACTAAACCTGTAACTTGTATCAAACAACCTGCAACTTAAAAAAATGATCAACAAACGCCTTCTTATTAAAAACCTGCTCGCGCATAATGACGAGAACAGTTTTTATGACAAGAAGCGCAAGGTGGATATCAGCAACAAGGAAGGCAAGGCAAAATTTCTTAAACACATCTGTGCACTTTCTAATTCCAACCCTCAAAACAACAGTTACATCGTCATTGGGGTTGAAGATGAAACCAACGAGATTCTGGGTGTTCCGTTTTTTGACGACAGCAAGATTCAGAATTTAGTAAATGCGTATTTAGAAAACCCACCGCTGGTTTCTTATGAAAACATTCCGTTTCCGCATTTACCGGCCGATCTTGTAGTGGGACTGGTGACTATAAAACCCATTAATAAACTTACTGCTCTTAAAAAGAACATCTGGAAATACTGGGGAGGCACTGTTTTTTACCGGGATGGGAGTATTTCGATGCCGAAATCCTTTAAAAGCGAAATCATCGACGTCAACAGTCAGCAGGTTGCCACGATTGAAAAACACTCGCACAACAGCATAGAACATACGCTTGATGGGGTGATCGATTTCATCAATGTGCGCCACGCCGATTTACATACCCAATACAAGGTTTTTAAAGAGCAGTTTGTGGTGTGCTGGGCCGGAAACCGGAAAGAAGTTAAGGGTCAGACCTATCTAAGCCGTGTAGATATTGAGCTGATCAATGAGCAGGTACGTATTTTTTATTCCGCTTTAGATGAAGTGTCTATTGCAATGACCGAAAACACCTTTACTATTTTAGAATATGTGTTGCTGGGACTTCAGGGCACCTACAAATATTATCCGCTTGAGGAATTAACCCTCAATTTTAAAGAAAATGGATCCTACACTATAGACAGCAACCTGGTATTTGAACCTCCGCAATTTGACCGAAAACTATTGCACCATATTTACAATAATAACAATACAATTCTTCAAAAAGTTGTAAATGACCTTCCACTTAACAAAGGTGAAAACGAAGATTTATTCAATCTTCCGGCTACCTATCTCATCTGTTACCTCAACGGTTTTGAAGGAGCATTAGAAAAACTGGAAAGTATCAGGCCTTTTCTGCGTAATTTTGACAGTAAATTATATCAATCTTATAAAGAAAACATACGCATCCTGCGTAAAGTAAAATACAATTAATGGCACGTACACTGGCTATTGGCGATATTCACGGCGGTTTAAGAGGATTAAAACAGGTTCTGGAACGAGCATCAATACAACCCGATGATTTGCTGGTTTTTTTAGGCGATTATGTAGATGGATGGAGCGAAAGCGCAGAAACAGTTGATTTTCTAATCGAACTCAATACAAAACAGCCCTGCATTTTTATAAAAGGAAATCACGATGAACTGGTTCAGGAGTGGCTTATTACCGGAAAAACTAATGAAACCTGGCTTAATCACGGCGGTAAGAGCAGTATGAAATCGTATGAATCCTACAGCCCGGAACAGCGCCGGCAACACCTGGATTTTTACAATGCGCTGGAAAATTATTATATAGATGATCAAAACCGCATGTATGTTCACGCTGGTTTTCAGAATCATAATGGGCCGGAGCATGAGCATCACAGCTCCGCATTTTACTGGGATCGCACATTTTGGGAAATGGCCGTAGGGCTTGATAAAAGCCTGAAACCAGATGATGTAGAATATCCGAAGCGGCTTACGCATCATAGTGAAATTTATATAGGTCATACCCCCGTTACCCGCATCAACCGGGACAAACCTACCCAAATGGCAAACGTATGGAATGTAGATACCGGCGCGGCTTTCTACGGAAAGCTTTCGGTTATTGATGTGGATACCAAAGAAATCTGGCAAAGTGACCCGCTTTATAAATTATATCCCGAAGAAGATGGACGGAATTAATTTTTATGAAACGTTTTTCATAAAAAATCTACTCATATTCAGAAACTATTCAATTTAAAACCAAATTAGTATGGGACTATTTGACAAAATAAAGGAGAAACTCAGCCACGAGTTTATAGATATAATCGAATGGCTTGATTATACCGAGGATACTATTGCACATCGCTTTGAACGCTATCAAAACGAAATTAAAAACAACGCTAAGCTCATCGTACG
>CAYNMH010000002.1:36732-61788 GCA_964398145.1 uncultured Flavimarina sp.
CGCATTAGCGATGCCGGTAAGTTTATCAAAGATATCGTGGGTACCGATGCCAACTTTACCAATTTTGAAATCAACGAGCATTTAAAAAGCCTCATCGCCACACGTTTTACCGATACGGTGGGCGAAGCCAAATTGCCAATCGAACTTTACGCCGCAAACACCACAGAGCTTTCTGAAACCTGTAAAGAGGTTATGCAGCCCGAGTTTAGCAGCGTAGGTATTTCTCTTGAAAAATTCTACATCGAGAACGTCTCCATGCCCGAAGAACTCAAAAAAGAAATTTTTGAGTACAGTCGTATCGATAAACTCGACCTCGACAAATTAACCAAATTTAAAACTGCAAAAGCTATCGAGGCAGCGGCACACAATGAAGGAGGCACAGCCGGCGCAGGAATGGGAATGGGTATGGGCTTTGCCCTCGCCCAGCAAATGGGAGCGGCAATGGCAAATCCTCAGGCGCATCAACCCGTACCTCAGGCCGCAACGCCACCACCTATGCCTGCGACCACACAATATTATTACGCACTTAACAACCAGCAACAGGGTCCGGTAAGCTTTGAACAATTACAATCCCTATTTGCAGCACGCACAATAAACCGCAATTCGCTGATCTGGAAACAGGGAATGAGCGAATGGAAAGCCCTGCAGGAGCTAGACGAATTGAAGCCCTTTTTAGGCGGGAACACACCGCCTCCATTACCGGCTCAATAATTTGACAACAATCACTCGGTGAGCAATACTGTCATTCAAAAATCGGAACTTAAAAAAGCTTGTAAAAATTGTGGTGCCGAGCTTACTTACAAGCCCGGCACTACCCTGGTTACCTGTGACTATTGCGGTTACCAAGAAGAACTTAACCTGTGTCTGGATACTCTTAAAGAATTACCCTTGCGCGAGTATCTGCGCGAAGTGGGAGCACAAGCCAATTCAGTCGAAATAAGCCTGCTGCATTGCAAAAACTGTGGTGCAAACCAGCACGTGGAAGAAAATTATAAATCCCTGCATTGCGTGTATTGTGGCACTCCGCTTATTCGCGAAGACGCGGTGACCGAGCAATGGATTCTTCCGGGAGGGGTATTGCCTTTTCAGCTCACGCAACAGGAAGCACTCGTGCGCTTTAAAAAATGGGTAAAAGGACTGTGGTGGGCGCCTAATGATTTACAAAAAGCCAGCCTTGATCCGCAGTTTACAAAAGGTTTGTATTTGCCTTACTGGACTTTTGACGCACAGCTTTACGGCAGATATACCGGATCGAGAGGCGATTACTATTATGAAACCGAAAGTTACCAAGACAGTAAAGGCAACAGACGCACAAGACAGGTTCGCAAAACCCGCTGGTCACCGGTCTCCGGAAACATAAAGGGTTTTGTAGACGACACCCTGATCAATGCGTCTAAACAACACACCGGTAAAGTGCCGGGTGGCGTAAGCCGTTGGGACTTAAAAAAGCTCCAACCCTTTGAAAGCGGTTTTCTCGCCGGTTTTGTTACCGAAAAATATACCATCCCCTTAAATCAGGGGCATCTGGAAGCTCAGGATGAAATGCGCGCTATCGCAACAACTTGGGCAAGACGCGATATTGGTGGCGACGAGCAGCGCGTTAATCAGCTAAATATTCAGCTTGAAGAAGAAACCTTTAAACACATTTTGCTTCCGGTGTATATTAGTGCTTACCGCTACAAAAACAAGGAATACAGTTTTTTTGTAAATGGGGAAAACGGAAGTATTTCAGGCAAACGCCCCTATTCGTTTTGGAAGATCTTTTTTGCTGTGCTGACTGTACTTTTGGTATTTCTGGCTATTTACGTCTTCAGTAACTGATCAAGACTAATTCTTTAGAAATAAAAAAATTCAATTTTCTTGTTAACCTTAATCTGAATGCAATCATAAAGAGTAAAACTTAAATACTCTATTATGAAAACTTTTAAAACGCATCTTAAACTGGCCACAAAAATCATATTGGCTGTAACGTTAATCACCGGTTTTGGTTCCTGCTCTCCCGAAGATGGCGAGATCGGCCCTCAGGGACCTCAAGGAGAACAGGGTTCTGCCGGCCCTGCCGGTCCACAAGGCCCTCAGGGACCCGCAGGTCAGGATGGCGCCGACGGGCAGGATGGAGAGGATGGCAATGCCGAGGTTTACTACAGCGACTGGATTCCGGCAAATTTTACTGGTTCTTCAACTACCTCAAAATTTATGACTATTGATTTTCCGGCATCAGTGCCTAGCGCCTCAAGCGTAAGTAACACTCATATAATTCTGATTTACTTTACAGGATATGGTGATGGGAATGTTTATTTATTACCTGTACTTAATTTTAGAGGAGCTCCGTTTACTGCGGGTTTTGGTAGCGGTTCTGCGGCGTCAGGAGATATTAACATTACTGCACGATCAACATCAAGTTCAGCTTTAAGCGAGTTTGCTATAAGCCCAGATCGAGGTAACCGTTTTCGTTATGTAATTATTCCACCAACGGTGAATGTCAAGTCTAAAGAAGGAAAGAATAAGCTTGATTATTCAGACTACGAAGCTGTAAAACGCTATTTTGATATAACCGATTAGGTTTTTTTGAATTGAAATAAAAAATAGGCTGTCCCGATTTAAGGACAGCCTATTTATTTATTTGATATTCCTTACAAATCAAACTTAATCCCCTGCGCCAGCGGAAGCTCAGCCGTATAATTAATGGTATTGGTCTGGCGACGCATATATGTACTATTATAACATCGCTACAGGTCTCAATTGACTATCTATAGGGTAATGATGAATAATCTACCCTAATTTTATAATTACTGGCAATTTCCATCACAAGCCGTTCCTCCAAATACACCACAATCATGGGGACTTCCTGATGAGTTATCACATTCAGCACCACTATCACAGTCCCAAGTTGGGCAACCTAAATCATAATAACACTCACACCAAGTTCCATTACCCTCTGGCCCTTCTGGTTCTTGTATGAAATCAATATTTTTTTGTTGCGAGTTATTAGGTTTATGCAAACTTTCAATTGTAAAGAACATTCTATGTACCTGAGACTTAGACCATCCAAATAAATACATTCCTTCCATTGCTTTATCATACATTTCTTGGGACACAGCCTCATCAAAAGCTTTATCATAAGAAAGATCTTTAAATTTCTTCTTAAACCATTTTAAGAAGCCTTTTTCTTCCTCATTTAAATCATCCGTTGTAGTTAAATAGTCAACCTTGTCTTACCAAATATTTTTTCTTTTCTTGGATGAAAATGATCTTAAAATTTCCTTTTGTGCCGGTGGCGAATATTGTGATAATTCTTCACGGCTATAATTAATCAATTTATCGTTATTCACCTTTACCCATGTAGCCAAATCATAGGTTTTTTCTAAAGTTTCCTTTTCTGTTAAGGTCCCATCATTTTCAGGATTAAACTTGTCAGCCGAATTACAACTTAAAATTAAAAATGCTAATAAAGGAATAAGAAATTTTGTTTTCATAAATTTTCAGTTTGTTAACATTTGTTAAATCTACAATTTAATTTTTTTTTTACAAATGTTAAGCTAGCTTTACTTTATGTTAAATATTAATTTTGATGGTTATGAATAAACTTCTGCCACATTGCTTCAAAAAAGTTGGCATTTATGTTGCTCCTATTGGATTATTTCTTTGGTTATCTATGCAACTTGGATGGATTTCTGAAATATTCAGAACCTTAGGAATAGTAGAGGGTAAATTGATTAATATTTTTGTTGCCTCTTTTGGTCTATTTTTTTTCTTATTTGGAATTTATGCTATAAGTTTTTCAAAAGAAAAAATTGAGGATGAATTAGTCAGAAAAATTAGGGTTGAATCTTTTAGAGTGGCTGCACTGGTTCAGATCATCTTTATAACCTGTGGTATCATTTTTATAGGTTTTTTGAAAAACCCACCAAAAGATGCCGGTATGCTTCTGTTTTTTATTGCTGCTGTTCTACTATTTTGGCTCACCTATATAATTCGTTTTAATTACGTTTTATATGCATTAATCTCAAGTGATGAAGAATAATCTAATGCTCGTCAGAAAGTTTCAAAACACTACACAAAAAGAACTTGCTCAAGAATTAGGTGTCTCAAGGCAAACTATAATTTCTATTGAATCCAATAAGTACATTCCATCAACACTATTATCTTTAAAAATAGCTGGGTTTTTTAATAAAACCGTAGAAGAGATTTTCCAATTAGAGGACAATGATTATTAAATATTTTTTTAAATTCAATATCGTTTTAAATTTCTACAAATCAAACTTAATCCCCTGAGCCAGCGGAAGCTCAGTCGTATAATTAATCGTATTGGTTTGTCTGCGCATATAGACCTTCCAGGCATCGCTACCGCTCTCGCGGCCACCTCCGGTTTCTTTTTCTCCACCAAAAGCACCACCAATTTCGGCACCGCTGGTACCAATGTTTACATTAGCGATACCGCAGTCACTACCAGAAACACTTAAAAAAAGCTCCGCTTCACGCAGATTGTTGGTCATTATGGCTGAAGACAGTCCCTGACGCACTCCGTTTTGCAGCGCAATGGCGTTCTCTACGTTGCCGGTATATTTCATCAAATACAACACGGGGGCAAAAGTCTCGTGCTGCACAATCTCAAAATGGTTTTCTGCTTCGGCGATAGCAGGTTTTACGTAGCAACCGCTTTCGTAACCTTTGCCTTTAAGCACTCCGCCTTCCACGATTAGTTTTCCGCCTTCTTCAACAACTTGTTCTAAGGCTTTTTGATAGTTCTTAACTGCATCGGTATCAATCAAGGGGCCTACATGGTTTTTTTCGTCCAGCGGATTCCCAATACGCAACTGACCATAGGCATCAACTAGTGCAATTTTAACTTTATCGTAAATACTTTCGTGAATAATTAACCTGCGGGTTGACGTACAGCGCTGCCCGGCAGTTCCCACAGCCCCAAATACCGCCCCGATTACCGTCATCTTTAAATCAGAATCGGGAGTGACGATGATCGCATTGTTTCCGCCCAACTCCAACAAGGATTTGCCCAGACGGGCACCCACGGTTTGCGCGACCTGTTTTCCCATACGGGTAGAACCTGTAGCAGAGATTAAAGGTACGCGCTCGTCCTGAGTCATCAGTTCGCCCACTTTATAATCCCCATTTATTAAGCACGAAATTCCTTCGGGAAGGTTATTTTTAGCAAAAACCCGAGCGGCTATTTTTTGACAGGCGATTCCCGTAAGCGGCGTTTTTTCGGAAGGTTTCCAGATACACACATCGCCACAAACCCAGGCCAAAGCCGTATTCCAGGACCATACGGCCACCGGAAAATTAAATGCCGAAATAATGCCTACAATCCCCAGCGGATGATATTGCTCGTACATACGATGCCCGGGGCGCTCGCTGTGCATGGTCAAACCATGAAGCTGACGCGAAAGTCCCACCGCAAAGTCGCAGATATCAATCATTTCCTGCACTTCGCCCAGCCCTTCCTGATAGCTCTTACCCATCTCGTAGGAAACCAGTTTCCCTAAAGGTTCTTTAAGGCGACGCAATTCTTCATTAAATTGGCGCACCACCTCTCCGCGTTGAGGAGCCGGCATTTGTCGCCAAACCTTAAAAGCTTCCTGAGCAGTTTCCACCACCTGCTCGTATTCCTCAGGAGTGGTCTGGGTGACGCTGGAAATGTGCGAACCATCAACCGGAGAAATGGAATCCAAAAGCCTTCCGCCATTCATAGATTTTGACCCGGTAGAAGTACCCGGATTTTGCGCTTCAATTCCCAACGCTTTTAAAGCTTCAGAAATCGTTGTGTTCGCTAGAGTTTCGGCCATTATTTTATATTTTTCGTATTAATCTGGTTTCAATTATACGAAGTTAATAAATCAAAAGAGCTGATTAAATTATTTATTGACAGATTCACAAACTAAAATGTAGCTATCCTGGCACATTATTACACTTAATATTTAGTCCTGAACAAAACGGGAATCTGCATCCATAACAGTCCCACAGTGATCGCAGGTACGTAGCTCTTTACTTCCGTAGAATTCTTTGAAATGCTTTAAAAAATCTTTTTCGATGTCATTTAGAGGAAAATAAACCTCATAAAGCTTGTGATTGCAAGTATCACAAAACCAAAGTAAGCCGTCTTTTCCATCCAGATGTGCCCGTTTACGCTCTACTACCAAACCTATAGATCCCGGCTTGCGCACGGGAGAATGAGGAACTTTTGCGGGATGCAGGTACATATCTCCGGGACCCAGTTTCATCGTGCGCTTTACACCCTCTTCCTGAATATGAACTTCAATCTCCCCTTCAAGCTGGTAAAACAACTCTTCGGTCTCATTATAATGAAAGTCTTTACGAGCATTGGGGCCCGCCACCGCCATCACGATATAATCATCTGCATCCTGATATAAATTCTTATTTCCTACCGGGGGTTTTAATAAATCCCGGTTTTTTTCCACCCACTGCGTGAGGTTAAATGGTTTTGCAATTGCCATAATGAGTATTGTTTAAAGCTAAAATTACAACATAATAAAGTCGCATAAAACAATAGAAGCATCGAGTTTCCCGCGGGTTTTTCTGTATTTTAGAAGCATAAATTAATCTGTATGAAATCTCTTCTTTCCCTAGTTGTCGCAAGTCTCTTATTTATCGCTTGCAAACACGATTTGAAAACTGAAAAAGCAAGTGTAGCTGAAACTCCAAAACAACAGGAATTTGCAATTGTTATTCACGGCGGAGCCGGAACAATCCTGAAAGAATATATGACCGATTCGCTTGAAGCCGCCTATAAAGCCAAACTTACCGAAGCGATACAGACCGGCTATAAAATTTTAGAAAATGGAGGCTCTAGCCTGGAGGCTGTACAGCATACCATAAATGTGATGGAAAATTCACCGCTGTTCAATTCGGCTAAAGGTGCCGTATTTACCCACGAAGGTAAAAATGAACTGGATGCTTCTATAATGGATGGTGCCACGTTAAACGCCGGGGCTATTGCAGGGGTAACTCAGGTTAAAAACCCCATCAACCTGGCCTATGAAGTGATGGTCAATTCAGATCACGTGCTGTTGAGCGGCGAAGGAGCGGAAACTTTTGCAAAAGAGCGCGGGATTGAGCTGGTAGACCCTTCCTATTTCTTTACTCAAAACCGCTACGATGCATTGCAACGTGCTTTAGAACGTGAGAAACAGGATTCTATAAGTAAAGCATCGGCATTTTATGATCCTTTTATAAAGAATGAAAAATACGGTACCGTAGGCTGTGTGGCACTAGACAAAAACGGAAATCTCGCAGCGGGAACCTCGACAGGCGGAATGACCAATAAGCGTTATAACCGTATTGGTGACTCCCCAATCATCGGTTCTGGCACGTATGCAAATAACGCCACTTGCGGGGTATCTTCTACCGGTTGGGGTGAGTACTTTATACGTGGCCAAGTCGCTTACGACATCAGCGCGCAGATGGAATATGCCGGGAAAAGCCTTCCAGAAGCTACAACCGATGTAATTCAGAAAAAACTTACCAAACTCGGAGGCACAGGCGGTATTGTAGCACTTGACCATTATGGCAATCCATCGATGGAATTCAACACCGAAGGCATGTACCGAGCCTATATGAACGATCAGGGCAAACTGACTATTGGTATTTATGGAGCGAATGAAGAGTGAAACTTTAAAACCAGACCAATTTCGTTTGCCCTACTACGCCGTTATTTTCACATCCACGCAAAGCGAAAATACTTTAGGTTATAGTGAAATGGCCTCACAAATGGAGCAACTGGCTCAGGAACAACCGGGCTATTTAGGAATGGATCACGCCCGAAGTGCTATTGGTATCACCATTTCGTACTGGAATACCAAAGCTGATATCTTAAACTGGAAAAACAATCTGGAACATTTGAAAGCTCAAAAATTGGGTAAAGATCTTTGGTATGATTCCTATAATATCCGCATATGCAGGGTGGAGCGCGAATACCATTTTAAAAGATCATAAATCCTGATTATCAAAAAAGAAAATCCCTTCACACATGAGCTGCGAAGGGATTTTTTTGGTTAAATCCGTTGCCGGACTTAGAACGAAACAGCAGGTCCCCACCTGCTGCATCTAACATAACAAAACCAACTTAAAGTTTTCAATTTTGTAAATGTTATAAATGCTGTAATTGATTTTTCTATTGGGGTTTTAGATGGGATTTGGGGTGTTGTAATTGACTTGATTATTTATGATCTGGGGTAATGGTGATTTGGGGTTTATTTGGTGATAAAGATTTGCGTAAAGAACGCTGTTCCTTTGTCATTTTTTACTACAGATATTCCACTATGTGTGAAATTTCCTTCAAGCGCCTCACGATGGCTTTTGCTTTGAATCCAGGCAGCTACCACTTCTTCTGCGGTTCGGTAACCAAAGGCTACATTTTCGCTTACACGCCCAGCACCACGTGCTTTAAGATAGTCTGAACGTTTAAAGAAATTGTCGTGGCTTATCTGACCTTTTGTAGCCATATACTTGGAATGATTTGACGCCTGACTTTTAGAATCGTTATTAGCCTTAAGTGCGTTTAGACCAATACTTTCGCGGTGTTTGTTTACTTCAGCCAGCACATCCTGTGCAAAAGCTTCTTCAACAGTAAGATCTGCTGCAACTTCCAGAGTGGCTTCTTCGGTAGGCATCAGCTCTTCATCCTGTGAACAGCTGGTAAATAATACAGTAAATGCAATAGCCAAAAGGCTTGTAGTAAAAGTTCTCATGATTTGGGGTTTATGAGTTATGTTGATACAAACATAAGTAGGATTTTTTGTTCCTACAACCTTTCAACAGTCAATTTGTGTATTTCATCGATTATGAGGCCAATTTTAACAAAATAAGTTTAAAATTTAACATTTTTCAACCGCTTATTTAGTCTTTAATCGTCTTCAGAAGAATTACCTCTATGTAACAACATTAGCTGTTTGTGCGTTTTATCGATTGATTGTGTATTAAGTCGTCATTATAAACTTTTTAGTCAAAAATGTAAGAAAAATTGCAGAATATATTTTTCCCTGTAATATTTTAAAATTGTCGCAAATTAATAATGAGCACGCTTACTTATTTTCAGTTCCGATTTTAAACTGTTATACCATCTCAAAAACGTATTTTACCTTTACCTTATAGATTTCCTTTTTTTATATCTAAAGTCATGAATCGTTTTACCGCTTTGCTCTTTTTACTTATCGGCCTTTTAGTTCATAGTTGTCACCATTCCCAAAAAGAGGATGATAACATTTTTAAGTTCAAAGAATATATCGCCTTCAATACGTTTGGACAGGTTTCTGTGGCTGCACCCATTAAAATTGAACTTGCAAAACCGGCAACACGCTTTGAAAGTAATCAGGAAATTCCTTCTGAATATTTAGTAATTTATCCCAAAACCAAAGGAAAGCTGCATCTGGATAATGGTACGGGTCTGGTTTTTGTTCCAGATGAGCAACTGATTCCCGACACCGAATATACCGTCACTTTAAAATTGAGCCGCTTTTTCGAAAAGATTGAACCTGAATTTTCCAGTTATACGTTTAGTTTTAAAACCATCACACCTAATTTTAAAATCAACCTGGGTAACCTGCAATCCTATAGTAAAGAATGGCAATACCTCACCGGTTCTCTTGAAACAGCAGACGTCACTACGATAAGTGCCGTTAAAAACATCATCACCGCAACTCAGGAAGGTAAATCCTTCCACATTGATTGGCCTTCCGATACAGCGCGCAGTACCTTTTTCAATTTTACCATAGACAGTATTCAGCGTAAGAAAGACAATTCGCAAATACGTATAGCCTGGGATGGTGAGTCTATCGCGAGTACCACTCAGGGACAGAGTACCCTAAATATTCCCTCACAATCTCGATTTACAATTGTAGATGTCACAACTGCATTAACTCCTGAGACAGCTGTCACTATTAATTTTTCTGATCCTTTAGAAATGGATCAGAATTTTGAAGGACTCGTACAATTAGACAGTATTCAAAATTTACGTTATGAAGTACAGGGAAATATTCTTACCGTTTATCCCAGGCAGCAGCTGGCAGGCAGTCTTCAACTTACACTCAACAAAGGAATTAAAAATGCATACGGTACGGCCTTACCAGAAGTTTACACCCAGCAAATTTCATTTGAACAGTTAAAACCACAGGTACGCTTACTTTCGAGTGGAAGCATTTTACCCGGTTCTGCTAAAACACCCTTGTATTTTGAAGCTGTTAATCTTTCCAGAGTAGATGTACGGGTTATTAAAATTTATCAGAATAATATGCTTCAGTATTTGCAAACGGCCTCCCTGAGAAATACAGAGAGTTATGATCTCAACCGGGTAGGCCGTCGTATTGCTAAAAAAACCATTCCCCTCCTGGATGGCGATATTGGTCAAAAAGGGTTATGGCGTGCTTATGCCCTTGATCTATCTGAATTTTTCAAAGCAGACCCCGGGGCGGTTTACAGGGTTGAATTCAGCTTTGAACCGGAATATAGTCTGTATCCTTGCAGTGAATCTTCAGCTGTGGACACACAAACTAAAAAAGAAGCTTATCTGGAGGAAGCCTATGAAGAGTACTACGATACCAAAGACGACAGTGATCTGCGGGAAGAACAATACTGGGACAACGAACTCTATTACTGGAGAAATCGGGTATATAATTGGGAAGAAGAAGATAATCCCTGCCACCCGGCTTATTATAATGAAGATCGCTTTGCTCAGGTAAATGTATTGGGTTCTGATCTGGGCTTTATTGTGAAAGAAGGCGAAAACGGCACGTATGATTTTGCAACTTCTAACCTCATCACGGCCCAACCCGAAATGGGCGTAGAAATTAGACTGTATAATTACCAGCAGCAATTACTTAAAAATCTTAAAACAGATCTTGATGGGCTCGCTACGTATAAAAGCGATAAGCAGGTGGCCTTTGCCATCGCCCAGCAACGTAATAATTATGCCTATCTCAACCTGCAGGACGGTAATTCTTTATCACTAAGCAATTTTGACGTTAGCGGTGCCAAAATAGAAAAAGGCCTGCAAGGCTTTATATATACCGAGCGCGGGGTGCACCGTCCAGGCGACAGCATTCATCTTACGTTCGTACTCAATGACCTTGAAAATCCCCTGCCGGTTGAACATCCCGTAAAGCTTGAAGTTACCGATGCCCGGGGCAAACTGGTCTTGCGCAATGTTGTGAGCTCATCACTTTCAGATAAGGGAATGCCCGGCGATCGCAATCATGGGTTTTATTATTTCCCCATCCCAACCCAAAATTCTGATCCTACCGGAAGCTGGACAGCTACTATCACGGTAGGAGGGGTCCAATTTACCAGGCCTCTGCGGGTAGCTACCGTTAAACCTAACCGACTTAAAATTAATCTGGATTTTGATGCCGAATACCTCACTGCATCTGCACCGGTAAGCGGCAAACTTGGCGCTAGCTGGCTGCACGGTGCCAGCGCACGCAATTTGAAAGCCGATGTTACCGCAACACTAAGAAGCACTCCGACCAATTTTAAAAACTATAATAATTACGATTTTACAGATCCTGTACGCAATTTTAAGGAGGTCGAAATCCCCATTTTAGAGCAACAGCCACTTAATTCCGAAGGAAAACTCGATTTCTCTAAAAAACTGGATATAAGCAATAAAGCCCCGGGGATGCTTGAGGCTACCTTTTTGACCAAAGTTTACGAAGGTGGTGGGGATTTTTCGGTAGATGTGTTTTCAAAAAAACTAGCGCCCTATACTCATTTTGCAGGTATCCGCGCCCCGGAAGCAAACCAGTATGATTCCTACTTTACAGATGAACCCATATCTTTTAATCTGGTAAGTGTAACGCAGGATGGAAAGCCTGCTCCGGGACGTGTATTGCAGGTTCAGCTATTTAAAATTGAATGGAGCTGGTGGTTTAGCCGCTCCAATGACAACCTCTCACGCTACGAAAATACTTCAGTCTATAAACCGGTTCAAAATTTCGACCTGACCACTGATGCTTCCGGTAAGGCTATCGCCAAAATTAACGTACCCGAAGCCGAAGGCGGCAGGTACCTATTGCGGGTAATCGATAAAAATTCCGGTCACGCCACAGGTCTTACTACCTATTTCTTCAGAAACTGGAATAATATTCCCGGCGATACCGGCGACAGCGCAAAAATGTTGGTTTTTTCCGCAGACAAAGAGCAGTATCAGGTAGGTGATGAAGCTGTGATCAAATTCCCTTCTCAAGGAAATGGCAAAGCCTTACTCAGCGTTGAAAATGGTACCCAGGTGCTCTCCAAAAAATGGGTTGACACAAAGGAAAATGAAACCCTTGTACGCATCCCCATCACCCGTGAGATGGCCCCAAATGTTTACGTGCACATCAGCCTGTTGCAGCCACACAGGCAGACTCTTAATGACCGCCCGCTTCGACTTTACGGGATCATCCCGCTTCCGGTGGAAGATCCGGCGACTGTACTAAGACCAAAAATAAGTATGCCTTCGGTTTTAAAACCTGAGGAAAACTTTACAGTAAAAGTAAGTGAGGATACGGGTAAAGCGATG
The DNA here is from genome assembly GCA_964398145.1 of uncultured Flavimarina sp. Classification (GTDB taxonomy): domain Bacteria; phylum Bacteroidota; class Bacteroidia; order Flavobacteriales; family Flavobacteriaceae; genus Leeuwenhoekiella. The sequence continues at coordinate 49,265 of CAYNMH010000002.1, forward strand.
ACCTACACCCTCGCTGTAGTAGATGAGGGATTGCTTGACCTTACCCGTTTCCCCACTCCTAAAATTCACGAAGCCTTTTATGCAAGACAGGCCCTTGGCGTTAAAACCTTTGACATTTTTGATGATGTGATTGGTGCGTATTCGGGCAGTGTGGATAATATTTTTGCCATTGGGGGTGGCGATATGGCTGCCGGGGCAAAAAATCGTAAAGCCGATCGTTTTAAACCCGTGGTAAAATATCTGGGCCCCTTTTATCTGGAAGCCGGCAAAACCGCGAGTCACCAAATAAAAATGCCAAATTATGTAGGTTCGGTGCGTACGATGGTCGTAGCCGGGAATACAAAAACCGGAGCTTACGGCAGTACCGAAACCACCACCCCGGTGCGTACACCTTTAATGGTTTTGGCTTCGCTTCCGCGAAAACTTTCTCCGGGTGAGCAATTAACGCTTCCGGTGACGCTGTTTGCGATGGATAAAAAAGTGCGCGACGTTACTGTTACGGTCAAAACCACCGAAGCCCTTCAGTCTAAAAACGGAAACAGTAAAAACATCCGCTTTAGTCAGACCGGCGAGCAACTGATCAATTTTGATTTTGATGTTAAACGAAGTGATAAAATTCAAAAATTCGACATCATTGCAACTGGTGGCGGTGAGCGCGCTACCTATTCTGTGGAAATAGATGTGGAGAACCCCAACCCTATTTCTCAGAAAACCAAACACTACGTGCTGGAGCCTAATGAAAGTCTCGACATCAGTTACACTGGTTTTGGGGTACCGGGCACCAACACCGCTACTTTGGAATTTTCCACATTACCGCAGCTTGATTTTACCAAACGCCTGCAATACCTCATCGGTTACCCGTATGGCTGTGCAGAACAAACCACCTCAAGTGGTTTCCCGCAGTTATATCTGGACGCTATTTTTGAACTAAATGCATCACAGCAACAACAAACCCAGAAAAACATTCAGGCTACAATTGACCGCCTGGGCATGTTGCAAAATCTTACCGGCGGGGTAAGCTACTGGCCGGGAGAACGCGATGCAGATGCGTGGGTAACTTCCTATGCCGGGCATTTTATGCTCGAAGCACAGAAGCAAGGTTACACACTACCCGTTACCTTTTTATCAAACTGGATGAAGTATCAAAAAAATGCGGCCCGCCAATGGCGTAATGGTGCCACCTCATACAATAGCAGCCTCACTCAGGCCTATCGACTGTACACTCTGGCTCTTGCCGGGCAACCCGAACTGGCCTCGATGAACCGCCTGCGCGAGTCTGGTGAACTTACAAACAGTTCACGTTGGAGGCTTGCCGCTGCCTATGCTCTTGCCGGTAAAAAACAGGTTGCCATCGATTTGGTTTCAAAAGCCGGTTTAAACTTTGATGACAATAAAGATTTACGTTATACCTACGGCTCAGTCCTTCGTAACAAGGCTATGGCTCTTGAAACCATGATTTTACTTGACGATAAAAGACAACAGGAACTGGCGACTTCCATCGCGCGGGATCTCTCATCCGGTGATTGGTACAGTACACAAACCACCGCCTTTTCCCTGTTAAGTCTAAGTAAAATGCTGATAGCCAATGGCGGTAAAACCATCGCCGTGCAGGCAGGAACAACTAAACTAAGCACCGAAAAAAGTTTTATAACTACAAAACTCAAAGCTTCAGCAGAAGAACAAAATGTAAATCTGAAAAATTTAAATAACAGTCGGGTATATGTAAGTCTGGTGCAACAAGGTAAATTACCGCTGGGCGAGGAACTCGCAGAACAACGTAATCTTACCGTAAAAACCGAATTTACAGATAATACCGGTAAAGCATTCCAGGTTGAAAGTATACGTCAGGGTACGAGCTTTAAAGCAAAGGTTACAGTGACCAATACCTCTTTAAATGCAATAGATCATATTGCCCTGTCCCAGTTTATACCGAGCGGCTGGGAAATTGTAAACACAAGCTTTACAGCTTTAGGAGGTGGTGCTAGCGGCAAGGCACGTTACACCAACATCAGGGATGACCGGGTATATTTCTATTTGGATTTAGAATCAAAGGAATCCCGTACGTTTGAGATCGATCTGAACGCTTCCTTTTTAGGGCGTTATTACCTGCCGGGATCACAGGCAGAAGCCATGTATGACAATGACTATTTCGCCCGAAATAAAGGACGTTGGATCACGGTTTTTCAATAATAAGCATTCTAACAGCAAAGCAGCATGCGGCCAAAGCCAAAACATCTGATGTATGGAAGCCTCGTACTGCTTTTGGTACTTTGGTATTTCTGCCTGCCAAAACCCTTATTTGACAGCCCCACAGCAACAGTTGTAACCAGCAAAGAAGGCAACTTACTGGGAGCCCGTATCGCAGCAGACGGGCAGTGGCGGTTTCCGGCGGGTGACTCGGTACCTTTTCGGTTTAAAACCGCAATTTTGGAGTTTGAAGACGCCTGGTTTTACCAGCATCCAGGATTTAATCCGGTTTCTATGGTTAAGGCGCTCTGGTCAAATGTAACTTCAGAAAACCGCCGGGGAGGCAGCACGCTTACCCAGCAGGTGATTCGGCTTTCGCGTGACAATCCCCGGCGCACCTATCTCGAAAAACTCTTGGAAACCTTTATGGCCACCCGCTTGGAAGCAGGCTATTCTAAAGAAGAAATTTTATCTTTATACGCAGCTCATGCGCCCTTTGGCGGGAATGTCGTAGGGCTTGAAAGCGCTGCCTGGCGGTATTTCGGAATTCCGGCTCATCAGCTCAGCTGGGGCCAGGCTGCGGCTCTCGCCGTGTTACCCAATGCTCCTGCGCTGGTATTTCCCGGGAGAAATTCAAAAGTTTTCAGAGCCAAGCGCGACCGCCTCCTGCTTAAACTGAAAGATGAAAATTATCTGGATGACACCACCTACGAGCTTGCCTTAGCCGAAGAACTACCCGGCAGCCCGCAAGACCTGCCCGATCTGGCACCTCATTTCACAGAGCGTATGGTGCAGGAACATCCCGGAAAAAATCTTAAAAGCAGTCTCTCCTATAACTTGCAACTGCGGCTTAACGCAATAGCTGCCGAAGCGCATTACCGCCTGAGCCAGAATCAGGTTCACAATCTTTCCATACTGGTTTTGGATGTCAACACGCGGAAAGTTTTGGGCTATGTAGGCAATGCACCTACGACGCGGGAGCACGCCAGTTATGTGGACCTCGTCACCAGCGCCCGCAGTACAGGGAGTACACTAAAACCCTTTTTGTACAGTGGCCTGCTCAGTGCCGGCGAGCTCCTTCCCCATCAACTGGTAGCCGACGTACCCACGAGTATAAATGGCTATAACCCGCAAAATTTTGACAAAACCCATCACGGGGCGGTACCCGCATCTGAGGCTTTAGCACAATCTCTCAATGTCCCGGCCGTAAACCTGTTGCGCAGTTATGGATTGAAAAGGTTTTACAATAATTTACGTCACTTAGGATTTTACAGCATCGACCGTCCGGCAGATCATTATGGTTTATCACTCATTCTGGGAGGTGCTGAAAGCAGTTTGTGGGAGCTCACTAATGCGTATGCAGGGATGGCTGCGACCCTTAATTTTTTCAACCAAACTTCAAGCGAATATCCTGCTCAGGCTTATAAGCAACCGGTTTATCTTGCTGACTCTGCCTATCAAACCGGTGTAAAACAACAGCGACCAGAACTCTTTGATGCCGGAGCCATTTATCAAACCCTGCAAAGCCTGCGCGAGGTAAACCGGCCACAGGGATCAGAAAACTGGGAATTTTTTAACGACGCGCAACCTCTCGCCTGGAAAACGGGAACTAGTTATGGTTTTAAAGACGCGTGGGCAGTAGGAGTTACACCTCAGTATGCCATTGGGGTATGGGTGGGCAACGCAGACGGGGAAGGAAGACCCGGCATTACCGGGATTCAGGCGGCGGCACCCCTTCTTTTTGAAGCGCTCGATTTATTGCCGGCCTCCGGTTGGTTTAAAATGCCTTATGATGAATTAACAAGCGCAGAACTATGCCCGCAAAGCGGAAATCTGGCAGGCTTATATTGCCCGGAAATCCAACACGAATGGATTCCCAGAAAAGGTACCCGTGGCGAAACCTGTACATTTCATCAGCAAATTTTTCTCAATGCCGAAAAAACACATCGGGTAAATGCGGCTTGTTATCCTTTGGGAACACTCGTTTCGGCCTCGTGGTTTAGTCTGCCCCCGCTCTGGGAATACTATTATGCTCCCTTGCATCCGGAATACAAGCCCCTGCCAGACTATTTACCGGGATGTTTTCGCGAAAGCGAGCGTGTTATGGAGTTCATTTACCCCAAGCCGGGTGAAACAATACTCATTTCCCGGGATTTTGAAAACAAAGAGCAGGAAACGATTTTTAAACTGGCTCACCGCGATCCCGACACCTCTGTTTACTGGTATCTGGATGGCACCTATTTGGGGGTAACCAGGACTTTTCACGAACTAAGTCTTTCACAGAAACCGGGCAGCTATATACTTTCTGCAACAGATCAGCAAGGAAACACTGTGACCCGAAAAATCACAATTGATTACGCCTCAGACCGATAACTATACTACATCGTTGAAGTAGTTTTAACAAAGGATTAAGTTTCTTTAGTTCGGAAAAAACCGAACTAACCCTAATTTTGCGCTCCAAGAAAGTGAAGATGTCAGTATCTATTGAAGAACGCAAAGAATTATTAATCGAAAAGCTGGGAGTTTTTATTGAAAAAAAGGACCAGGTGCCTCCTCTCGCAGCACGCATAATCGCCAGTCTTGTCCTACACGGGAAGAAAGGCTGTACGTTTGACGACTTAGTAAACAGCTTGCAGGCCAGCAAAAGTACCATATCTACACATCTCAATACCCTACAGCAATCTGAACGCATAACCTATTACACCGTTTGCGGGGATCGCAAAAAATATTTCATATCCAATCCAAAAAGTTTGTTGATCAATCTGGATGAAATGTTAAAAACCTGGGAGCAGGAAAAAGAATTGCATCAGGAGGTTATGAAATATAAAAGCGATTGCAACAGTGAATGCATAAATCCCGGTTTTGATCTTGAATTTCATAAAGATTTCATTGAGTATCTGGACCAGGCTCAGAACTCTGTAAAAAAAATACGGGAAAAAGTTTCCGAAAAGCTTAAAAACAATTAATTAAGATGAAAAAGAAAATCCATTATCTGGTATCTGCCGTACTCGTAATAATCGTACTGGGCAGTTTCAGCTCTTGCGGCGAGGGCAAAGCAGATCAACAGGCGGGAGCTCCGCAAACGCCACAGCTTCCGGTGATCAGCCTTCCTAAAAAGACACTTACGGGATATCAATCCTATCCTGCACGCATAGAGGGGGTTATTAACGCACAGGTTTATGCTAAAATCTCTGGATACATTACAGATGTGGCCGTAGATGAAGGCGAGAAAGTGCGCAAGGGACAGGTACTTTTTCGTCTCGAAACCCAATCCTTAAACCAGGATGCAGCAGCCGCAAAAGCCAATGTAAATGCAGCACAGGTAGAGGTTGATAAACTGAAACCTCTGGTAGAAAAAAATATTATTAGCGAGGTACAACTTGAAACGGCCAAGGCAAAGCTGGAACAGGCCCAAAGCACCTATAACAGTATTGCTGCAAATATAGATTACGGGACTATTAAAAGTCCGGTAGACGGTTATGTGGGGGCCATAAACCTGCGCGCAGGTTCTTTGGTAAGTCCATCGAGTCAAACTCCTCTTACCACAGTTTCTGAAATCGATAAGGTATATGCTTATTTTGCCATGAATGAAAAAGAATATCTCGATTTTATAATGGCTGCAAACGGCGGAATACGGGACGAAAAAATTCAAAATCTCCCTAAGGTAACCTTGATTCTGGCTAATGGCGAAGAATATCCTCAGGAAGGAACTATTGAAACTGTTAATTCTCAGGTAAATGAAAACACCGGTAGTGTAAATTTCAGAGCGGTTTTTGATAACCCGCAGCGTTTGCTTACTAACGGGAACAGCGCCACCTTACGCATTCCAAAAACGTATACCGATGTGGTGGTAGTTCCTGTAGAATCTACCATTGACCGTCAGGGAAGTATCTATGTTTATCAGGTTGACCAAAACAATGAAGCTTCTGCTACCGAAATAAAAGTTAAAGACGAAATTCAGAATTTATACCTCGTAGAAAATGGGGTGTCTGAAGGAGCTCGTATTGTAGCCAAAGGTACTCAAAACCTTAAAGGAACTACCACCATCAAGCCGCAGGAAACCCCTTTTGACAGCATTGCGGCTCCCATCAAAAAATCATTCAGATAAACAAAAGCGCCATGCTTAAAACATTTATAGACAGACCGGTATTATCTACCGTGGTTTCGGTCATTATTGTGATTTTAGGAGTTTTGGGACTTACCCAGCTTCCCATTACGCAGTACCCGGATATCGCGCCACCAACGATTAGTGTGACCGCCACCTATCCTGGAGCAAATGCAGAAACCATACTGGAAAGTGTGATCATTCCCATCGAAGAACAAATAAACGGGGTTGAAGGAATGACTTACATCACCTCAACCGCAAATAATAATGGTACTGCAGAAATTACCGTATTCTTTGATCAGGAAGTTGACCCTGATATTGCTGCGGTAAACGTTCAGAACCGGGTTGCCCGGGCCAATTCGTTGCTTCCTCAGGCAGTTATTCAAACCGGGGTAACCACTCAAAAGCAGCAAACCAGTGCCTTGATGTATATGTCGTTTTACAGTGAAAATGACGACTACGACGACACCTTTATACAGAATTACCTCAAAATCAACGTGATTCCATCTTTACAACGTATTGACGGTGTAGGTGCGGTGAATGTTTTTGGAGGAAAAGATTACGCCATGCGTATCTGGTTGAACCCTGATAAACTCGCGGCTTATAACCTCATCCCTTCTGATGTCGCAGCAGCATTAAATGAGCAAAGTTTAGAGGCCGCAGCCGGTTCACTTGGTGAAAACGACGGTGAAGCTTTTAGCTACGTAATCAAATACGGCGGGCGCTTTAAAACGGAACAACAATACAGCGATATTGTGATTAAAGCGCTGGGGAATGGTCAGTATTTACGACTCAGCGATGTTGCAGAAATTGAGCTGGGCGCACAATCCTACTCCGGAAGTTCTATTACCGCCGGAAAACCTGCTGTAAACCTGGGAATCTTTCAGACTAAAGGATCTAATGCCCGGGATATTATCAATGAGATTGAGATACGTCTCGACGAAGTACGCGGGGAGCTGCCGGATGGCATCCAGATTTTTGTGCCCTACAACACCAACAGTTTCCTTAACGCATCCATCGAAAAAGTGGTGCACACGCTTATTGAAGCTTTTATTCTGGTATTTATTGTAGTATTTATTTTCCTTCAGGATTTTAGATCGACACTCATCCCGGCCATCGCTGTACCGGTTTCTATTGTGGGAACTTTTTTCTTCCTTAACCTGTTCGGCTATTCGGTAAACTTGTTAACCCTGTTTGCCCTCGTACTCGCAATTGGTATTGTGGTAGATGATGCGATTGTAGTGGTCGAAGCCGTTCACGCAAAAATTGACGAAGGTCAAAACAACGTACGGAATGCAACAGTGAACGCGATGAGTGAAATTTCGGGTGCGATTGTGTCGATTACGCTGGTGATGGCCGCAGTATTCATTCCGGTAACTTTTGTAACCGGTCCTACCGGGGTTTTCTATGAGCAATTTGGGGTAACCCTAATTGTGGCGATTATCATTTCGGCAGTAAATGCGCTTACGCTGAGTCCCGCTCTTTGTGCGCTTTTTCTCAAAAGTCACGATGAAAAAGAAGGAAAGAAGAAAGGAAATTACCTGCAGCGCTTTTTCGCAGCATTTAACCGCGGATTTAAAGCTACAATAAACAGATACGGAAAGTCTTTAAACTTTTTATACCGTCATAAATGGGTAACCGGCGCACTTTTAGTGATCGCTGCCGTGGGGATCTGGTGGTCTTCTTCGCAGGTTAAAACCGGTTTTGTCCCCGATGAAGACCGCGGAATTGTATTCCTCAACATTCAGTTGCCACCCGGCTCTTCACTAGACCGTACAGAAGAAGTAAATAAAGCCGTTTATGCTAAAATAAGAGAGATTCCGGGTATTCAGGAAGGTTCTGTAGTAAGTGGCCGAAGCTTTCTGGGAGGTGCCGGAAGCAACCAGAGTTTAGGTTTTATACGCCTGGACGATTGGGAAGATCGCGATGCAGATTCCTTGTCTATCGAGTCTATCACCGCGAAGATGTTTGGCGTTGCAGCCCAGTTTCCGGAAGCTTCTATCGTATTCTTTGCGCCGCCCAGTATCCCCGGGTTTGGTTCTTCCGCAGGGGTTGAAGTTAACCTCCTTGACCGTTCCGGGGGCAGTTTTATTGAGCTTGACAAAGTTAATCAGGAATTTATAGGAAAGCTTTCGCAACGCCCTGAAATTCAGTATGCGCAGTCTTCCTTCAATACTAATTATCCGCAGTATGAATTAGAAGTGAATGTGCCGCTGGCTAAAGAAATGGGAGTACCTATTTCCAGTATCTTCTCAACGCTTCAGGGTTATATAGGCGGAATTTTTGCAGCAGATTTTTCCCGGTTCGGTAAACAGTACAGAGTGTACATTCAGGCTTTGCCCAGTGATCGTGCCAATCAGGAAGATATGAGCGAACTCTATGTGCGCACCGGAAGCGGGGAAATGACACCTATTACTCAGTTCGTAAACCTGGAACGGGTGTACGGGCCACAATCTGTAACACGCTTTAACCTGTTTAACTCCACAAAAGTTACCGCAGCAACCAATCCCGGATACTCTTCAGGAGATGCGATCGCAGCGGTTGAAGAAGTGGCAAAAAGCCTGCCTACAAATTATACCACTGCTTACTCGGGTCTAACCCGTGAGGAGGTAAATGCCGGCGATCAAACCACACTGATCTTTATTCTGTCTCTGGTGTTTGTTTACTTTTTGCTTTCTGCACAATACGAGAGCTATTTGTTACCCTTAAGTATTATTTTTTCTCTTCCGTTTGGGGTATTTGGAGCTTATTTCACCACGCAGCTACTGGGACTGCAAAACAACATTTATTTCCAGATTGCGCTCATTATGCTTCTGGGATTACTGGCCAAAAACGCCATTTTGATTGTAGAGTTTGCCCTGCAACGCAGGCGTGTCGGTGAATCTTTACTGGACGCCGCAATTGACGGTGCCGAAGCCCGATTGAGACCTATTCTCATGACTTCTTTCGCCTTTATTATGGGATTATTGCCTTTGGTTTTTGCAAGTGGCGTAGGTGCTGCCGGTAACCGGTCTATAGGTACGGGTGCTGTGGGCGGTTTGCTTATTGGTACTATCATCGGGGTTTTTGTCATCCCTATTTTGTTTATGCTTTTTCAATGGCTTCAGGAGAAAGTAAGTGGAGCACCTGAGCCAAAAACTGATGAAACGCATTAATTATGAAAACATTGAAAATATATAGAATCGTATTGCTGGTAAGCGTTCCGGTGCTTTTGGCATCGTGTTTTGCAGCTAAAGAATACGAACGTCAGGAAGAAGTCGTAAATGACCTTAATTTCCGCACCGATAATCTGCCTGTTGACAGCACCAATGTGGCTTTGATAAGCTGGAACGACATGTTTACAGACCCGCAACTTCAGGCACTTATTGATGAAGGTCTCCGCGAAAATATAGATATCAGAATAGCTTTGGAGAATATTTATGCGGCCGAAGCTTATTTTAAACAGGGAAAACTCGCTTATTTTCCAACGCTAGATGGTACAGCACAGTATACCCGTCAGGAACTTTCCAGAAACAGTCAGTTTGGAGGGCAATTTTCAACACTTAACGTGTATCAGGTAAGCGGCGGACTTTCATGGGAGGCCGATATCTGGGGTAAAATACGCAGTAATAAACGTGCCTTCGCGGCTTCGTTCTTACAGTCTGTAGAAGCGCATCGTGCGGTTAAAACCCAATTGATCGCATCTATAGCTTCGGCTTATTTTCAGCTTTTGGCCTTAGATGAACAACTGCGCATCACGGAAAGAACGGTTGAAACCCGAAGCAGCAGTCTCGAGACCACAGAAGCTTTAAAAGAAGCAGGTAATGTGACTGAAGTAGGCGTAAAGCAAACCGAGGCCCAACTTTATACCGCACAGGCTCTACGGCTGGATATCCTAAAAGAAATACGCCTGCAGGAGAACAGTCTGTCTATTCTTTTAGGTCGCGAACCCGGTCCTATCACCCGAACAGATCTTCAGCAACAAAACATAAGCCCGATGATCAAAACGGGGGTTCCGGCAGAATTGCTGAGCAACCGGCCAGATATACGTGCTGCAGAATATGATCTTATCAATGCTTTTGAACTCACTAATGTGGCGCGCAGTAACTTTTATCCTTCTCTAACACTTACTGCAAATGGAGGGTTTCAAAGTCTTGATTTTTCACAATTATTTGACTCCACCTCCTTATTTGCATCAATTGTAGGCGGTCTTACACAGCCTATTTTTAATGGCAGACAGATCCGTACTCAATATGAAGTGGCACAGGCCCAACAGGAGCAGGCTAAATTGAGTTTCAGACAAGCCCTTCTGGACGCTACCCGCGAGGTTTCTGATGCTTTATACAGTTATGAAATTGCCACCGATAAACTACAGGTTAAGCAAAACGAATTTGAAGCCTACGAACTCGCCACAGGCTATTCTGAAGAGCTATTGGAAAACGGTTTAGCAAATTACCTGGAAGTGCTCACAGCCCGTGAAAACGCCTTAAACTCAAGCCTCGATCTTATTAACACCCGCTACCAGCAGTTGCAATCTGTTGTTGATCTTTATGAAGCGCTGGGTGGTGGCTGGCAGTAGGCTTAATCTGTTATCGTAAAATGGATGTTAGTGCCGGAAGCATCAATCTCAAACTGATTGCTTTCGGAATTAAATGTATGGGAAATATCCCCCTCAATAACTTCTAGAGTTTGAGTGGCTTTCCCCGCAAGTTGAATATGAATTTTATAATCGGCTTGCGTCTGCACCAGTTTTAGATTAAGCGATTCTGTATTCTTTTGATAATACATAGAGAAATCATTAGTACCTATTTTGACGTTCTCGATCGCTACATCATTCCAGCCGGCAGGCATTTGCGGGGTTACAAAAATTTCATGAGAGCCGGCTTTTGGGTTAATACCAAAAAACTGCTTTACAATGGGAATTGCATACCCATAAATCGTCCAGGCCTGGGTGATCATCCCATAATCTGGAGATACTTCATACATACTTCCCGGAAACGCATAACTAAACGAGCGCGTCATTCGCTTAATATATTCTAAAGCCTTATCAGGATTTCCGTAATTATTTTCAGCAACGGCCTGAACACCTGTAGGTAAAGTCATAACAGCACCCACATACGAAAAGCTTTTACTTCCTTTGAAGGAACCGTTTTCAGTTTCTGAAGCCTCATCACGGTCAATGCCTGTTACAAAAACACCGAAAGGATTTACAAAAGTTTCAGCTGTTTTCAGGGCTTTCTGTGCCTGTTGAGCTTCGGCGATGCCTACTTCCATCGGCGTATTTACCACCCAGTTATGATGCAATACAAAAGGCCTCGCTTCACGTGATGGATTATTCAGTACAAACTTTTTGGTTGCTTCCAGTTCTTTTACCGCCCAGGGTTTATTAAGGGTATCTGCCCGTATAATGGCATCCTCAATAAGCCGGATTGCCTGTTCATCAGTTCCTATAAAATCGGCGTAAGACTGGTATTGTTCAGACCAAAATTCTTCATTGATTTTATCTTTGAGTTGGGCGGCTTGTTGTGCATAGGTTTCAGACAGGGCATTATTTCCTAAAATTGCAGCAATCTCCGAAGCATCTGCAAATCCTTTCTGGGTATAGGCAGCAACATCGATCATTTCGCTGTCTAAACCGTGAATTTCCATCATTCCAAAACCATCGGGAAACAGGTTTTTGTTGGCATCATTTTCCTGCATTAACCAGTGAAGCCCCTTTTGAATGGTGGGAAAATAATCCTTTAGAACATTTTGATCGCCGGTCCAGTTGTACGTTTCAAGAATTAAAGTGGCAAACTGAGGCGTTTCGTTGATGTTTCCTTTATTAAAAACCGCTCCGTTTGTTGACATTTCGTGAATAATACGCCCGTTGCCATTAACCGCTTCACTTACGCTGTCTAATAGTTTTATGGTGCTCAATGCCGCATCAAACTGACCAATTGCCAAATACCCCTGAAGTGCATACTCACTGTCCACACCAAACCACCATGGATAATCAGGAATGCCGGCGGTGATACCTGTACCTATTTCAGGCACCTCCTGAACAAGCCAGTCACAGTTATACTTTAACCATTCAAAAGCTTTTTGAATCGTTGTATCAGGAATGCTTAATCGGCTGTGTCGTGATAATTGTGCATATCGTTCCTTTTTCGCCTGAAATAATTCGGTTTGACGATCCTTCAGGATTTGCAGCGTTTTCAAAACAGCTGTTTTTTCTGTGTAGGAACCCGCGATAAAAAATTGGATTTCTTCG
>CAYNMH010000002.1:61888-74426 GCA_964398145.1 uncultured Flavimarina sp.
CAAAACAGCTGTTTTTTCTGTGTAGGAACCCGCGATAAAAAATTGGATTTCTTCGGTTGAATGGGGCTCTATTTTTAATTTAAAATGCATTTTACCACTTACTCCCAATCCCTGATACAAAGATTTTGTCTTGCTGTGCGCTTCAACATCGTGATCTGAAGCGATACTTACATACCATGGATTGCCTGTATCCTGTGCCAGAAAGTAAGTTGAAGTAGCATCCCAGATTAGGGTATCCTGATAATCAATCATTTGAGTTTGTTCTCCCAGCCAGGTGGGTCTTAAATCAATATGGGCAGTAAAATTGAAATTAATTTCAGTAGCTGTTTCAGATGCATTTCTCAGCTTATAGGTCAAAATTAGCCCCTCCAGATCATCAGGAATAAACTGAGTACGCTGCACGCTAATTCCCGTGCCCTGGTCTTCAAAATAATGGGTATTGGCAAATGGATAATTCACAAATTTAGAAGCCTTGTCCAACTCTATTATTTTATCCTGAACCTCCAGATTGGCGCTAAATCCATCCAGTAATTTGATAGGATGATTCCATAAACCTCCCATCTCGCCTTTGATGTGCCAGCCAATTTCCGGGAAACTCCCATCCTGGTGTCCTATTAAGTAGGTTCGGTTTCCTGCGGTTAAAAATGGAGAATCTAAATAATCTTGATTCCCTTCAATACCCGATACATCACTCCACATATCAAAGACTCTATTTTCTTTTTCCGATTGACATCCGACCAAAAAAAACAGCGCTGCTAAGTGCCAAATTGCTTTCATATCTAAATTATCTTAAACCAAAACCTTTTGCCGCCCACCAGGGATGAATTTCAATTTCTAAACGCCCGGCTTTAACCATAGGATCCAGATTCGCGAGACTGTCGGCCATTTGCAGTGTTGGGGTATTGTAAATCGTGATCCCGCGTATGTCGCCCTCATCACCAAACGGTCCCGAAATATCAGCATAGCCCAGTTCATACATGCGCCCTAAATGGGCTAAATGGAGTTTTTGCAAGCTGTCTGCTTCAGCCGGAGTCTGATTGCGATTGGGTCCTTTTTTAAGAAAAGCGATAAAATACTGCTGCATGATCACCGTATCCTTAGTCTTTTCATCTACATAATTAAAAGTCAGATAACCGGCTTTTTTGAGGTCGGCTTCTACTTCTGACACTAATTTGGGGTTTGGCACTTCTTCATTTATAACAAATTCATCTATAACAATAGATTCCTCTTTAGCTTCTTGTTGTTTACAGCTCAGACAAGCAATTAAAACAAATAGGGCAAGTGTAATTATTCGTTCCATATTTTGTACGGGTTTTTACTGAGCTGTGAGTTGTAATACCGGTTATCTCCTGTAACTTCCTTTCCCAGCCAGGCGGGTTTGTCAAAATGTTGATCTTCGGTTTCGAGTTCAATCTCGGCCAAAATGAGACCTTCATTGGCTCCATAAAATTCATCAACTTCGTAAGTATGTTTGCCCGCCTTCACAAAAAACCGGGTTTTATGAATGGTTCCCGGCTCACAGAGTTCAAACAGTGCTTGTGCTTCAGCAACCGGGATGCTTTTTTCCCATTCAAAGCGCGTGGTTCCGCTGCTGTCTGAAGCTCCTTTGATAGTCAGAAAAGCCTCGTCGCCCGTAATTCGTACGCGTACCGCACGAGCCGGATTGCTATTGAGATAGCCCTGTTTGATTTCGCTTTGCGAAATAGCCTCAGCTTTAAAGCCGGTATTTCTTACTAAAAATTTGCGTTCAATCTCAAGCATTGCCATGGGCAAGTTCTTTTATTTTATCAGATTCTATTCGGGCATCGGGATACCTGCTAACAGCTAGTTTTTTCATCGCGATTACTAACTGTTCCGGCTTAATACTCTGAAATTTTTTAAGCGGTCCCACTAAAAAGAGGTTGAAAACCTTAAATGCCGCAATAGCAATCTTTTCAAACGTACGTTTCTCTTCGCGGTCTGCATCAAGCAAGGCAGGTTCCAGAAAATAAGCTTCCGGAAGGTTTAGAGCCAAAATATCCCGCTCCATTTCGCCCTTAACCTTGTTGTAAAACACCGAACTTTCCGCATCTGCTCCTAATGCCGAAATCACGATAAACTTCGGGATCCCGTTTGTTTTAGCCAGCTTTGCCGCAGCCAGCGGAATCCCATAATCAATCGCCTTATACTGCTCTTTATCGCTGGTTTTAGATTGTGTCGTGCCGATACAGCAAAAAACCACATCGGCCTTAAAGACCGTCCCTTGAGACTCCAGCTTAAAAAGATCTACAACATGCTCTTCGAGCTTGGGATGCTCTATGCCCGATTTACGCCGGTGAAAACTGATGAGTTTATCGTAAGTGGCATCGGCAAGAATAGATTGTGCCAAAAGTTTTCCGGTAAGACCGGTTATTCCGAGTATGATTGCTGTTTTTCCCAAACTGAATATTTTTCTCTAAAATACAACAAGCATGTCAAACCTCAACTTGTGCGTACTTTTGTAAAGCGATGGAAGACTTCCCCACAGACCGAAAAATCATTCACGTGGACATGGACGCGTTTTACGCCTCTGTAGAACAACTGGACAATCCCGAGCTGCGTGGTAAACCCGTTGCGGTAGGTGGTGGCTCAGAGCGTGGGGTTGTAAGTGCGGCCAGTTATGAAGCGCGTAAATTTGGGGTGCGTAGCGCGATGGCCGGCGGTCTGGCCAGAAGGCTTTGCCCCGATCTTATTTTTGTAAAAACCCGTTTTGACCGCTACCGTGAAATAAGCGCACAAATACGCGAGATTTTTTATGAATATACAGACCTGGTAGAACCTTTGTCTCTTGATGAAGCCTATCTGGACGTTACCGAAAACAAAAAAGGCAATCCCAGCGCCACAAAAATCGCCCGCGAAATCCGAAAGAAAATCAAAGAGAAGACCGGTTTAAACGCTTCGGCGGGAATTTCTATAAATAAATTTATTGCCAAAGTTGCCAGCGATATCAACAAGCCCAATGGTCAAAAAACCATCCCGCCGGAAGAAGTGATTTCTTTTCTGGAAGCGCTTGACATTCGAAAGTTTTACGGGGTGGGAAAAGTCACCGCCGAGAAAATGTATCAGCTGGGCATATTTACAGGAGCAGATCTCAAGCAGAAAACGGTGGAGTATCTTACAGAATATTTTGGCAAAAGCGGCAATCATTATTACAATGTGGTGCGGGGTATACATCTGAGCACCGTAAAGCCCGATCGCATCCGCAAATCTCTGGGCGCCGAACGAACCTTTAGTGAAAATATTTCTTCAGAAATTTTTATGCTGGAACGGCTGAATAACATTGCTGAAGAAATTGAGCGCAGGCTAAAGAAATCTGACGTGGCGGGTAAAACAATCACATTAAAAATAAAGTACAGCGATTTTACCCTTAAAACCCGAAGCAAAACACTACCCTATTTTATTAGATCTAAAGATGTTATTCTGGAAACCGCAAAAGAGCTGTTGTTTCAGGAAAAAATGGAAAACAGCGTGCGTTTGCTGGGGATCACGCTGGCTAATCTCAATACCGAAGACAAAAAACAGGAGCCTCAAAAAAAGGAGGAAATTGCCGTTCAGCTTAAATTTGATTTCTAAGTCACCTCTTGGCAGAGCCCATAAAAAAGGTCATTCAGTTTCCCGAATGACCTTAATTTCTTTAATCCGGAATTTTTTAATTCCCCTGTATTTCGCGAACGCGTAAGGTATTTACCATTCCCTTTTCACTAATAGGCATAGCAGCAAGGCTTATGACCATATCGCCTACATTGAGGTAACCGCTGTCCCGAGCTATACGATTAATGTCGCGTACGGTATCATCTGTAGAAACAAACTTGTCGTAAAAGAATGCTTTAACACCCCAAAGCAGGTTAAGCTGACTTAAAATCACCCGGTTTGAGGTAAATACCAAAATGTGCGAATTAGGCCTCCACGCCGAAATTTGAAAAGCGGTATAACCTGAGTTGGTAAGAGTCGTTATTGCCTTAGCATCAATTTCATTCGCCATTAGCGCAGCATGATAACATATTGCTTTGGTAATGTAGCGACGCGTACGAATGTGAGGCGGTGTATGCGGTACAGTGATAAGTTTAGAATCTTCCACTTTTTTACAGATTGAAGCCATACGCTCAATAACCTGCACCGGGTATTTACCAACTGACGTTTCCCCACTCAACATCACTGCGTCTGCACCGTCCATAACCGAGTTGGCAACGTCGTTTACCTCTGCACGCGTGGGAGTAAGACTGTCTATCATCGTTTCCATCATTTGGGTTGCGATAATAACCGGAATACGGGCCTTTTTAGCGGCAAGTACCAGTTCCTTTTGAATAAGAGGCACTTCTTCTGCAGGAATTTCCACTCCTAAATCACCTCGTGCTACCATAAGACCATCACTATATGCGACGATTTTATCAATATTTTTAACAGCCTCAGGCTTTTCTATTTTGGAAATTATAGGAATTTTATGTTCAGAATGTTCTTTGATTAAATCCTGAAGCTGAATCAAATCACCCTCGTGTCTTACAAAAGATAAAGCGATCCAGTCGACTTTTTGGCTAATCGCAAAAATGGCATCTTCCACATCCTTTTCGGTAAGGGCAGGAAGCGAAATATTCGTATTTGGCAGGTTTACCCCTTTTCTCGATTTAAGCGGTCCGCCCTGAATCACCACGGTTTCCACTTCGTTTTCATTATCAGTTTTTAAAACCTCAAAAATCAATTTCCCGTCATCCAGGAGAATGCGCTCACCTTTATTAACGTCTCTGGGAAAGTGCTGGTAATTCATATAGACACGTTCTTTAGTGCCTTCAAACTCTTCCTGGGTTGAGAAGATGATTTTATCGCCGGGCTGCACAACGACTTCATCTTTCATAACACCTACGCGCAGCTTAGGGCCCTGTAAGTCCGCAAGAATTGCCGTATTGTAACCAAATTCTTCACTGAGGCCCCTAATCATCTGGATACGCTCTTTTACAGCATCATAATCTGCGTGTGAAAAGTTGATTCTAAAAACATCTACCCCTGCTTTGATCATATCGTGCAAAACTTCGCGTTTGCTCGTGGCAGGGCCTAATGTGGCAACAATTTTAGTCTTTTTTGTGTCTGACATTATTCAAAAATTAAATTCTGTTTCGATTTTAGTTGGCTTACTTCAATGGGGTAGGCCGTAATTATATGGGGAATACGATTCAACTGCCCCGTGAGTTTGGTACAAGGAACGTGGTCCTCACTCTCTATTTTGAGCAGGTAATCTGCACTTTTTACTTCGGGTACTAAATTAAAGGTTTTAAAATGTTCTGCCTCTGCAAACAGGTCATTTCCTGTAAGCACCTGCGAATATCTTAATTTAAAATGATTTGAGATCAACGTGTAACCGAGATAATTTCTAGAATCTTCATAACGCATAGTACCAAAGCTGTACTTTATTTTATTTGAAAAAAAATTGACATCATCAGAGCTTGCTAGTTGCAACCCGGCGTATTTATTGATTAAAAATGCCAGCCTGTATTGCTCCAGGGAACAATGTATTGCAATTAACCTAAAGTCAAAATCAAAAGCTTCATCAAGCATAAGTTTATATGCGGCCATAGTAGGATAAAGATAAGTCAACCGTTTGTTAAATGGAATTTTTAGGCTTTATCAAACTGTAAAGCCCATTTAATAAAAGGATTTAATTAAACTGTTGCAAATCTATTTTATTCTGAAATACATAATAAGCCCGTTTAGCCGCTTTTTCTTCTGCTTTTTTCTTTGAAGTTGCCCGGGCTTTGGCCACCTGTTTGCCTTCAATACTTAGCTTGACAGAAAAATGCCTGATCACATCCTGACCCGAGTCTTCGTAAGTATTAAAATTGAAGCTCTTTTTTTCTTTTTGGCACCATTCAATCAACAGACTTTTATAGCTTATCACACGTCCTTCCAGCTTTTCGATATCCACATAAGGATCGATGACCCGTGAATTGATAAACTTTCGCGCGTATTTATAACCTCTGTCTTTATAAATGGCCCCTACCAAGGCTTCAAAGAGATTGCCATGTATGTTAACCCCAAAATTTTCTTTAGGAATTGCTGCACGTATTAAATTGAGCAGACCGAGATCTCGCCCCAGTTCATTCAAATGCTCCCGGCTAACTACTTTAGAGCGCATTTTTGTCAAGTAACCTTCATCACCCTTACCTACTTCGTCAAAGAGATAAGCGGCTATCACTGCTCCCAGCATGGCATCTCCCAAAAACTCCAGGCGCTCATAATTAAAGGGATGTCCTTTCTTGTTTTGTAGCCCCAGCGAACGGTGAGTAAATGCTTCCTCATAGCATTTTAAGCTTTTCGGTTTAAATCCCGTTAATGTTTGGATTAAACCAAAAAAATTCCCGTCCTTTTCAGAACGGGAAGTAAATATGTTACGAATAACGCCCATTGGGGATTAGTCGCTTAACTTTTTAAATAAGATACAAGCATTATGGCCTCCAAATCCAAACGTGTTGCTCATAGCCACTTTAACTTCGCGCTTCTGTGCTTTATTCAATGTTAGATTGAGAGAAGCATCAATATTCTCATCAACGGTAGTATGATTTATGGTTGGAGGAACCAGGCTGTTTTTCATCGCTAGAATAGAGGCGATAGCTTCAATGGCTCCTGCAGCTCCCAGTAAATGACCGGTCATTGACTTTGTTGAATTGATATTGATATTTTTCGCGTGATCGCCAAAAACTTTTGTTATCGCTTTTAATTCTGCAACATCTCCTAAAGGAGTTGAAGTCCCGTGCGTATTGATTGCATCCACTTCTTCGGGTTTGACGTTTGCATCCCTCAGGCAATTAAGCATCACACGTTCTACACCTATACCGTCAGGATGCGGAGCAGTCATATGATAGGCATCGCTAGACATACCACCACCCACAACTTCAGCATAAATTTTAGCACCGCGTGCCTTTGCATGTTCATACTCCTCAAGAATGAGCGCACCGGCACCTTCACCTAAAACAAAACCGTCACGGGTTGCGTCAAAAGGTCTCGAAGCAGTCTCAGGACTTTCATTACGTGTAGAAAGCGCGTGCATAGCATTAAAACCACCCATACCCGCTTTGGTTACAGCAGCTTCGCTACCGCCGGTGACAATGATGTCACAATGCCCTAAACGTATGTAGTTAAGCGCATCTATCATTGCATTGGCAGACGAGGCGCAAGCCGATACCGTGGTATAGTTAGGCCCCATAAAACCGTGCTTGATCGAGATATTACCCGGGGCAATGTCTGCAATCATTTTAGGTATAAAAAATGGATTGAAACGCGGCGTTCCGTCTCCTTCGGCGAAGTTGATCACCTCATCCTGAAAGGTTTCCAGACCACCTATTCCGGCTCCCCAGATCACACCTACCCTAAATTTATCAACTTCATCCAGGTTTATTCCGGCATCTGAGATTGCCTGATCTGAAGATACCAGCGCATACTGCGCAAAGCGATCTAACTTACGGGCTTCTTTTCTGTCAAAATAATCGGTAGGGTTGAAGTTTTTGAGCTCACAAGCGAATTTTGTTTTAAACTTCTCTGTGTCAAAATACGTGATAGGGGCACAGCCACTCTTACCGGTACTCAATCCTTCCCAATATTCTTCAATATTGTTGCCGATTGGGGTAAGCGCACCAAGACCTGTTACAACGACTCGCTTTAACTCCATAAGGTTATTTGCTTTCTTCTTATTTTGCTTCTTCTATGTAGGAAATAGCTTGACCTACAGTAGCTATATTTTCTGCCTGGTCGTCTGGAATCTGAATATCAAATTCTTTTTCAAACTCCATAATTAGCTCAACTGTATCTAATGAGTCTGCTCCCAGGTCGTTTGTGAAGCTTGCTTCAGCTACAACCTCGTTCTCATCAACGCCTAATTTATCTACGATGATGGCTTTTACTCTTGATGCAATGTCTGACATAATATTTAATTTTAAATTTTAATTAGGAGGCAAAAATAGCAAACTTTACGGTTTTACCACATTACCAGTCTAAAATGTGACGTTAATTTAAGTATTTACTTTTTAAGAATGTGCCTTAAACCGGTATTTAAACAAATAATAATCCGTTGTTTTGCACTCCCGAAACACTGCTTTATCTATGAAACGAATCGTAATTTTTGCCTCGGGAAGCGGCACCAATGCTCAGCGTATCATCAAATATTTTAAAGATCGTGAAGATGCAGAGGTGACTCTTGTATTAAGTAATAAGCCTACATCAAAAGTGCTGGAACGTGCCGGTAAACTTAAAGTGAGTGCTTTCAGTTTCAACCGTATTGCTTTTTACGAAACCAGCCAGGTCCTCGACTTACTCATTCACAATAAGCCGGATGTTATCGTGCTTGCCGGTTTTTTATGGCTTATGCCGGAGCCTATTATCAAGACCTTTTCCGGAAAAATTATCAACATTCATCCTGCTCTGCTTCCCGCTTATGGAGGAAAAGGTATGTATGGCTCCCGGGTTCACGAAGCTGTTGTTGCCGCCGGCGAAAAAGAATCAGGCATTAGCATTCACGAAGTGACCGAAGAATATGATAAAGGACGCATTTTGTTTCAGGCAAAAACGCAACTCACCCCTGAAGAGACACCGGAAAGTCTCGCAGCGAAGATTCACGAACTGGAATATGCGCATTTCCCAAGGGTCATAGCCGAGTTTTTAAATAAATAAGAATTATCTATGGCTAAGAAAGAGAAGTTCTACGTCGTTTGGCAGGGCAAAAAACCGGGTATTTACACCAGTTGGAAAGACTGCAAAGCCATGATTGATGGATTTGCAGGGGCGCAGTACAAGTCATTTTCCAGTTTCCCGGAAGCCAAGACTGCATTTAATAAAGAGTATCACGAAGTCAAAGGAAGCGGTAAGTCTAAAAAAGTACTTACAGCTGCCGAAAAGGAAAAATACGGTGAGCCTAACTTATATTCTATCGCCGTTGACGCCGCCAGCTCGGGCAATCCCGGGAAAATGGAATATCGGGGAGTAGATACCCAGACCGGTAAACAACTCTTTCATCAGGGTCCGTTCATGCAGGGAACCAATAATATAGGTGAGTTTTTAGCTCTGGTACACGGGCTGGCCTTTCTCAAGAAAAAAAACAGCGACCGCATTCTGTATTCCGATTCCCGTATTGCCATAGGCTGGGTAAAAAAGAAAAAATGCAACACAAAGCTTACCGAAAACCCAAGAAACAAAGATGTCTACGATTTGGTGCGTCGTGCTGAGCTTTGGCTTCAGAACAATACCTACAAAACGGTAATTGTAAAATGGGAAACCAAAGCCTGGGGTGAAATCCCGGCAGATTTTGGTCGAAAATAAGATTAGAAAGCATTCCAGTTAAAATCAAATCAGACTCAATCTGTTCTTTTACAGCTTCTTTAGCATAAATAAGTACTGCTGGTAAGTTTGTGAGCTATCTACCGACCATTGTTTACGAAAGCGCAAGCAAAACTGTATATTTGCAAAAATTTTTTTAATGCAAAAAATGGTAATTGTAGGCACCTGTGCCTTTGACGAGATTGAATCCCCTTTCGGAAAAACCGGAAAAATACTGGGCGGTGCCGGTACCTTTATCGGTCTGGCTGCTTCAAATTTTGACGTTGATCAGGCGATAGTCTCTGTTGTTGGTTCAGATTTTCCACAGGAATATATTGATCTGTTAAAAAATAGAGGCATCAATATGGAGGGTCTCGAGGTCGTAAAAGACGGAAAGACTTTTTTCTGGAAAGGCCGCTATCACAATGACCTGAATTCCCGGGACACCCTGATTACCGAACTCAACACCCTTGCAGATTTTAATCCCGTAGTGCCCGAAGGGTACCGCGATGCAGAAGTGGTTGTGTTGGGCAACTTACACCCACTGGTTCAGCTTTCGGTTTTGAAACAAATGAATCAAAAACCCAAACTTGCTGTTCTGGATACCATGAATTTCTGGATGGACAGCGCCCTGGAAGATCTAAAAAAAGTTATCGCCCACGTAGATGTGATTACCATTAACGATGAAGAAACCCGGCAATTAAGCGGTGAATATTCTCTGGTAGTTGCCGCTCAAAAAATTATGGCGATGGGTCCTCGCTTTGTAGTGATTAAAAAAGGGGAACACGGTGCTCTTCTTTTTGAAGGAGACCAAATTTTCTTTGCGCCGGCTCTTCCGCTTGAAGAAGTTTTTGATCCTACCGGTGCCGGTGACACCTT
This sequence comes from uncultured Flavimarina sp., assembly GCA_964398145.1. GTDB lineage: Bacteria > Bacteroidota > Bacteroidia > Flavobacteriales > Flavobacteriaceae > Leeuwenhoekiella. Next base: position 72,080 of record CAYNMH010000002.1, read on the forward strand.
TGCTGGTGGCTTTGCAGGCTATCTTGCAAGTACAGGCGACTATTCATTTGAAAATATGAAGCGTGCTATCATTCACGGCTCTAATCTGGCTTCATTTTGTGTGGAAAAATTTGGCACAGAGCGTATGCAGCAACTAAAGCCGGAAGAAATTGAAACACGCCTGCATAAATTTAAAGCTTTAACGCAGTTTAATTTAGACCTATAAAAAAACCCGCGCCCTCTTCTTAACCGAAGGGGGCGCAAACATTACAACAAGCTATGAGTGACGCCATTAAGCATGAATGCGGAATTTCATTAATACGCCTCCTAAAACCTCTTGAATACTATAAAGAAAAGTACGGTAGCGCATTTTATGGAGTAAATAAAATGTACCTGATGATGGAAAAACAGCATAACCGCGGTCAGGATGGGGCCGGTTTTGCCAGCATCAAATTAAATATGGCTCCCGGAGAGCGCTACATAAGCAGACAGCGCTCTGTTGCTCAACAGCCCATTCAGGATATTTTTGCGCAAATAAATACCCGTATCAATGAGGTGATGCGTGAAAACCCCGAATATGCCGATGATGTGGCCCTCCAAAAAAGACACGTTCCTTATATAGGCGAGTTGCTTTTGGGTCATGTGCGCTATGGAACTTTCGGAAAAAACAGTGTAGAAAGTGTACACCCTTTTTTAAGGCAAAATAACTGGATGCACCGCAATCTCATTGTAGCCGGTAATTTTAATATGACCAATGTTTTTCAGCTTTTCAATAAGCTTGTAGAACTGGGTCAGCATCCTAAGGAAAAAGCAGACACCATCACCGTGATGGAAAAAATAGGTCACTTCTTAGATGATGCAGTTGCCAAGGTTTATAAAAAACTAAAAAAAGAAGGCTATTCTAAATTTGAAGCTTCCCCGCAAATCGCAGAGCGTCTCAATGTTGCTAAAATATTGAAGAAAGCTTCAAGAGATTGGGATGGTGGCTATGCGATGGCCGGACTATTAGGCCACGGTGATGCCTTTGTTTTACGGGATCCTTCAGGGATACGCCCGGCTTATTATTATAAAGATGATGAAGTGGTGGTAATAGCCAGTGAGCGCCCGGTCATTCAAACGGTTTTCAATGCTAAGTTTGAAGAGGTTCAAGAGCTTGATCCCGGTCATGCGATTATTATAAAAAAGAGCGGTGCTACTTCCATACATCAAATTCAGGAACCGCACGAGCGGAAAGCCTGTTCCTTTGAACGTATTTATTTCTCAAGAGGAAGTGATGCAGAGATTTATCAGGAACGAAAAGAACTGGGGCGTTTGCTTATGCCTGAAGTGCTGAAGCATATAGATCACGACACTCAGAATACGGTATTCAGCTACATCCCGAACACCGCCGAAACCTCATTTTATGGAATGGTAGAAGCTGCCCAGGCCGAACTCGATAAGCAAAAGGCTGACGAGATTTTAGCCCGAAGAAACGAACTCGATAAAGCGGGACTGGAAGAAATTCTATCTAAAAAACTGCGTACGGAGAAAATCGCCATAAAAGATGTAAAGCTACGCACCTTTATAACAGAAGACAGCAGCAGGGATGATCTGGTTGCTCACGTTTATGACGTGACATACGGGGTGGTAAAAGATACCGACAATTTGGTGATTATTGATGACAGTATTGTACGCGGCACCACTTTGAAGAAGAGTATCATAAAAATGCTTTCGCGACTTAATCCCAAGAAAATCGTGGTGGTCTCCTCTGCCCCACAGATACGCTATCCGGATTGCTACGGGATCGATATGGCCAAACTACAGGATTTTATTGCTTTTAGAGCTGCAGTAGATTTATTGAAGGAAAATGGCAAGGAAAACATCCTAAATGACGTTTATCAAAAATGCCTGAGTCAGGTAGATTTTGAGGATACAGAAGTTATTAATTATGTTAAAGAAATATATGCTCCCTTTACAGACGAGCAAATTTCGGACAAGATTGCTCAGTTACTTAAAGATGAGACTATAGCACCAGAAGTGAGTGTTATTTATCAAAAAGTAGATCATTTGCATAAGGCATGTCCTAAGAATCTGGGAGACTGGTATTTCACCGGAGATTATCCCACAGCTGGTGGAAATCGGGTGGTAAACCGCGCTTTTATCAATTATGTAGAGGGAAATTTAAAGAGAGCGTATTAAAAACACCCTTTAACTGATAATCTAGCATTTGGTCTAAAAATTTTGGCAACTAGATAATCATTGTAATACTTTAGCATCTGCCATAACATAAGTAGGTTAAGTTCATGGTAGATTTGGGGCAAAAAAGGTGAATTTTTCAATTCACCTTTTTTATTTGCACCAAATCCGGGGTGGCGAGCACTAGCCGATC
>CAYNMH010000002.1:74526-87534 GCA_964398145.1 uncultured Flavimarina sp.
ATTCAATTCACCTTTTTTATTTGCACCAAATCCGGGGTGGCGAGCACTAGCCGATCGTATTCAAACAACACCAAATCCTGACTAAATAGAATTCAAAAATTACAACGCCCCATCAGCGAGCCGTTATACCTTCCCTCAGATTCAATTCACCTTTTTTATTTGCACCAAATCCGGGGTGGCGAGCACTAGCCGATTGTATTTGAACAACACAAAATCCTGACTAAATAGAATTCAAAAATTACAACACCCCCGTAGCGAGTCGTTTTACCTAACCTCGGGTTCAATTCACCTTTTGATAAAGCTGAAATCTACAACTTGGAAAATCGTAGTGAAACATCCTTCGCCAGCTCTTCCTTCAAAGGAAGGGAGCTGCCTAAATTTTTGAATTAAGTTGGTTTTTATTAAAAATGCCTAGATTAAAACGCTTGAGGGATAGTAGCGGAAATCCCGCAGCCCTTTTGACGGGGCGTGCCCTTTCAAAATAGACTATCCCAAAACTTTTTAAGTTGACATAAAAAAACCCGGTAAAAACCGGGTTTTAGAAATCAGTCAATTCTGATTATTTATTCTGCGCATACCGGCTGGAAACTTCTTTCCAGTTGATTACATTAAAAAATGCATCGATATATTCCGGTCTCTTGTTTTGGTATTTAAGGTAATACGCGTGTTCCCAAACGTCTAATCCAAGAATTGGGGTTCCTCCACAACCTACACCAGGCATAAGTGGATTATCCTGATTTGGCGTTGAACATACTTCCACCTTTCCACCTTCGTGAACACATAACCAGGCCCATCCTGAGCCAAATTGTCCACCGGCAGCAGAGGAAAATTTATCTTTAAAAGCTTCAAAGGAACCAAAAGCGCTGTTAATTGCTTCTGCAAGTTCACCCGTAGGCTCACCACCTCCATCTGGAGACATTATTTCCCAGAATAAGCTGTGGTTATAAAAACCTCCACCGTTATTACGTACAGCACTATTAGACATATCCAGATTAATCAGGATATTTTCAATGGTTTTACCCTCTTGATCTGTCCCTTCAATAGCAGAATTTAATTTACTGGTATAACCTGCATGGTGCTTATCGTGATGAATTTCCATAGTTTGAGCATCAATATGAGGCTCTAATGCATCTTTAGCATATTTTAATTTCGGAAGTTGAAATGACATATGTTTGATTTTTTCGTTAATATAGTTTAATTCACTCAAAGATAGCAATTACGGGTGCTTATGGAAAGTTCACGATGTTATAATACTCTTAAGGTTTCTAATATCGCAGACCTAAACTCCCATTTCGGTCAGGATGCCTGCCAGAATTAGTATCTTCATCGCATGGAACAGACACCTTCATTTTTACTTTATAATGCTTCGGCAGGTGCCGGGAAAACATTTACTCTCGTTAAAAATTACCTGGGCATTCTTTTTAAAAGTTCCAATGATTTTAAGTACCGTCGCGTTTTGGCAATTACCTTTACTAATAAGGCTGTAGCCGAAATGAAAACGCGTATTGTGCAAAGCCTCCAGGAATTTTCTCAAGATTCCATTTTAGAGAATCCCAGTCCGCTTTTACTTGCAATTGAAGCTGAAACAAGCCTGGACCGAAAGGAAATACAGCTCAAGGCCAAACGACTTCTCAAAAACATCATTCAGGATTATGCTTCATTTGATGTCGTTACCATAGACACCTTTACCCAGCGCATTATACGCACTTTTGCCTATGATTTAAAAATCCCGCAGAATTTTGAAGTCGAGCTCAATACCCAGGATGTTTTAGAGCAAGCTGTTGACCGGCTTATAGACAAAACCGGAAGTGATGAACAAATAACACATATTCTCATTGATTACGCTCTCGAGAAGACTGACAACGATAAAAGTTGGGATATTTCGCGGGACTTCTATGAAATAAGCAAATTACTACTCCGGGAAAATGACCTTTACTATTTAAAATTACTGGAACATAAAGACCTTGAAGATTTTACCGTACTCAAGAAACAAATCAAGAAAACCCTGACCGATTGGGAAAAAGAGATTGTCAACCTGGCTCAAAGCCTGCTTGGTTTTATTAATGAACAGGGCCTTGAGGATGGCCATTTTAGCAGAAAATATTTGCCCAATGCTCTTCATAAGATTGAAGCGGGGGATTTTAGTCAAAATTTCAACACCAAATGGATTGAAAATTTAGGTTCAGAACCTTTGTATACTAAAAATCAAAAAGAAGCTGTAAAAGAAATTTTGGATGCCATAAGTGGCGAGTTAACGCTTCGCTTCCAGGTTATTAAGGTTAAAATACTACACTACCGCTTCTATACAGAAATTTCGAAAAAAATCACCCAACTTTCTGTTTTACAGGCTATAAACAAAGAAGTTCAAAAGATAAAGGAAGAAAACAACCTGGTATTGATTTCAGATTTCAACCAACTCATAAACAGTCAAATTATAAATCAACCCACTCCATTTATATATGAACGCCTGGGTGAGCGCTATGAAAATTATTTTATAGATGAGTTTCAGGACACTTCCCGTTTACAATGGCAAAATTTGGTTCCCCTCATAGATAATGCGCTCAGTAATTATGCGTCTGAGGAGAGTCAAAACAGCTTAATGCTGGTAGGCGATCCCAAGCAGGCGATTTACCGCTGGCGGGGTGGTAACGCGGACCAGTTTATTGCTCTGGCCGGATCTGAAAATCCTTTCCAGAATAAAAACAAGCACCTCTACAATCTGCCCCGTAATTACAGGAGTTACTCAGAAATTATAAATTTCAACAATGCGTTTTTCACTGAAATCGCGACTCAATTTGATAACGAAGAATATCAGGCTATTTATAATGCGGGCAATGCACAGGAACTGAACCACCGAAAAGGAGGCTATGTCTCTCTACAGTTTATTGAATATGGAGCCCTGTCTGAAACCACACCGCTGTACCTTGAAAATGTAGTTGCTACAATTCGGAAATGTTTGGATAATGGCTTTCGATTGCAGGAATTAAGCATCTTGGTAAGGAAAAATTCGGAAGGAATTAGTATTGCTCAAAAACTTCAGGAGGAAAATATCCCTGTGATCTCCAGTGAGAGTTTATTGCTTAAGCACTCCCCTGAAGTAAATTTTATAGTGGATGTATTGCATTACACCTTAGAACCCCAATCTAATTCCATCGCCCTGAAAATCTTGGAGTTTCTTATTGAGAAAAGCAATCATCAACAAGACCCGCATTCCTTTTTCTTTAAAAATTTAGAATATCACGGGCAGGAGCTTTTTGATAAGCTTTATGCTGAAATGTTTAACTTGAATAGTTGCGGTGTATTGCCTTTATATGAAGCTGCAGAATATATCATCAGATTTTTTAAACTACAGAAAAAGGGAGGGGCATATATTCAATTTTTTCTGGACGCCATTAATGAATACACGCATAAAAATCTGGGTGGTCTACCGGAATTTATAACCTGGTGGGATCTCAAAAAAGAACGCCTGAGTATTAGTACGCCGGCTCAGTCTGAAGCTGTTCAAATAATGACTATACATAAGTCTAAGGGATTAGAGTTTCCGGTGGTTATTTACCCCTTTGCAGATACCGATTTGTATCCTAACAATTCAGACAATTACAATTGGTATTTACCCGAAAATGACGAGTTTAAAGGCTTTGAAGCTCTTTTGATCAGCCAGAATAAGTCTTTACCCGATTATAATTCCCAGACGGCACAGTTGTATCACAAACGCCGCAGCGAGCAGCAACTGGATGCTTATAATATTTTATATGTGGCCCTTACCCGAAGTGTAGAGCAATTGCACATCATAAGCACAACAAGTAAATATCCAAATGTTGTAAATACTTTTTCAGACTTACTCTACGGTTATGCGCAAAAACATGAATTCTTCAACGAAGAGCTACAAAATTTAAGTCTGGGTTCTCCTGTTCGGGTTTCAAAAGTCTCAGAATCCCAAGGCAGATCCAAAATCCTGGAGCTTATTTCAACTGCTAAAGAAGAGCATAATATTGCAATGGTAGTACAGGGCAATGAAAACCGAAACCCTGATCGTATAGCTGCCAGAAATTATGGTAACCTTATTCATAATCTCCTGGCGGAAATAAAAACTTCTGACGATGTTGATTCCACCTTAAAAAAAGCGATTACGGAAGGTGTTATTAGTTTGCAGGAATTCGAATCTTTAAATGCGGATTTGCGTAATCTTATTCAGACTTTAAAAAGCGAAGGTTTTTTTAATGAAGACCATCACATTCTAAATGAGCGTGATATTCAATTAGACAATGAGATCATAAGACCAGACCGTGTGGAATTGACTCAAGACAATAAGGCTTTATTACTGGATTATAAAACCGGAACCCCGGATTATTCACATCAACAACAGGTTGCATTTTACGCTAAAAATCTTGAAAAAATGGGATATTCTGTTGTTAAAAAAGCTCTTTATTATGTAGATCAGAAGCACGATCTGATCATTATTTAACATTTAATTCTTAGAGCTTGTTTACTTAAGGTTAACCTACCGAAAACAATATAATTATCTGATTTAAAACAATTTAAATTATATTTTGTTTACTTTTAAAAGGAGCGTTCATCCAGATTTTTCGGTTTTTAAAAGTATAGTTGTTGGGTAATGTTTAATAAAACTTTATCAAAACCCCCTTTGCAATCACTTTTTAACAAACTACTTTTACCCCACTAATTTTTTCGTTATGAACAAAAAACAACTATTCGTTTTAACGTTTTTTGCTACGTTATTACTTTCCGTAAGCTCTGTTACAGCGCAAGACAAAAACAATCCCTGGTACCTTAGTATTGGTGTAAACGCAGTGGATACCTATCCTGTGGGTGATGATAACAGACCTTTTACCGGAGGATTCCTTAATGAAATGTACAATGTAGATGACCACTGGAATATTCTTCCATCCATTTCTACTTTATATGTGGGTCGCTACATTGGTAGCGGTTTTGCATTTGGTGTACGCGGTTCACTAAATAAGATTGATAAATTAGGAGATGCTCCTGTAGATGATTTAGCGTATTATGCCATTGATGGTATGTTTACCTATAGCTTACGTGATGCCGTCTTTGGCGAAGGAGGCTGGTTTGATCCTTACCTCGGCGTTGGAGGGGGTTATACTTTTGTAGGTGACAGACCCAGCTTTGGAACTGCAAATGGTACCGTAGGTCTTAAAATCTGGTTAGGCGAGGCTATCAACCTAAATCTTTCAACGACTTACAAACATGCTTTTGAAGATCGCTATACGAAACATATGCAACACACTGCCGGTATAGGTTTCGCATTCGGTGGTACTGATAGTGATGGGGATGGCATTTATGACAAAGATGATGAGTGCCCAGATACTCCCGGACTTGAAGAATTTAATGGATGCCCAGATTCTGATGGTGACGGTATAAAAGACTCTGAAGATGCTTGCCCTGAAGTTGCAGGTTTGCCAGAATTTAATGGTTGTCCAGATTCTGACGGGGATGGAATTGCTGATCCTAATGACGAATGTCCTGACGTTGCAGGCTTAGCCGCTCTTAACGGATGTCCAGATGCTGATGGAGATGGTGTAAAAGATTCTGAAGACAAGTGTCCTAATGAGGCTGGTCCTGCAGAAAATGATGGATGTCCTTACGAAGACCAGGATAATGATGGCGTACTTGACAAGGACGATGAATGCCCTACCGTTCCAGGAACTGTGGCAAACAACGGTTGCCCCGAAGTTACTGTAGCTGTTCTTGAAGAAATAAATGTTCAGGTTAGAACAGTGCTGTTTGATCTTAATAAAGCCACTATACGTCAGGAATCTTATGAAACTCTCAATGCCGTGGCTGAAACCATGAAAGAGTATCCTAACACCCGTTTCTTAATTGAAGGTCACACAGATAGCCAGGGTTCTGATGCTTACAATTTAAAGTTATCTAAAGAGCGCGCCGCTTCTGTAAAAGACTACCTGATTGGTCAGGGTTTACCTGCAAGCAGACTTTCATCTGAAGGGTTTGGAGAATCAAGACCTGTAGCTACTAACTCAACGGCAGCTGGAAGACAGCAAAACAGAAGGGTAGAAATATCTTTAATTGACTAAAAAATTGAAATTCTTAAGCAGCACAATCAAAATAGCAGAATTATTTATTTTAACATTCTTAAGTTAATTTTATTAATTTTGGTTTTGCTGCTTAATTTTAACAAATTACATTTGCTTTGATTAACACTTAATTTTACTTACTTAACATGAAAACTCTTACTAAATTATTTCTATTTGCTGCTTTTGCTCTTTTGAGCCTGAGTTCTGCAAATGCACAAGACAAAAACAACCCGTGGGGTGTTCGAATCGGGGTTAACGCGGTAGACACCTATCCCGTAAGTCCTGATAACAGACCTTTTACAGGTGGGTTATTTAACGAATATTTCAACCAAAGAGACCACTGGAATATTCTTCCTTCAGTTTCTACGCTTTACGTAGGCCGTTACATCGGTAGTGGTTTTGCATTAGGTGTACAAGGTTCTATAAACAAAATAGACAAATTTGGAGATGCACCTGCCGACGATTTAGCTTACTATGCTATTGATGGTATGTTTAGCTACAGCCTTCGTGATGCAATCAACGGTGAAGGTGGCTGGTTTGATCCTTATCTAGGTGTTGGTGGTGGTTATGTTTTCGTTGGCGATTTACCAAGCCACGGAACTGCTAACGGTACTTTAGGTATCAAATTTTGGTTAAGCGATAACATTAACCTCGATTTCTCTTCAACGTATAAGCATGCTTTCGAAGACCGTTATACTAAGCATATGCAACACGTTGTAGGTGTTGGTTTCGTATTTGGCGGAACTGATACTGACGGTGACGGAATCTACGACAAAGATGATGAGTGCCCAGAAACTCCTGGTATTGCTGAATTCAACGGATGTCCTGATACTGACGGTGACGGAATCAAAGATTCTGAAGATGCTTGTCCAGATGTTGCCGGTCTTCCAGAATTTAATGGTTGTCCAGATTCTGACGGTGATGGTATTCCTGATAACGAAGATGCTTGTCCAGATGTTGCTGGTCCTGCTGCTACTAATGGATGTCCAGATGCTGATGGTGATGGTGTAATTGACTCAGAAGATGAGTGCCCTAATGAGGCTGGTCCTGCTTCTAATAACGGATGTCCTTTCTCTGACAGAGATGGTGATGGTGTTGCTGATAAAGATGACAGATGTCCAGATGTTGCTGGTCCTGCTTCAAATGACGGTTGTCCTGAAGTTGATGCTGCTGTGTTAGAAACCTTAAATGGGGAAGCTGGTCGTATCTTATTTGACACTGATAAAGCGACTATCAGATCTAGCTCTTACGAGACTTTAACCCGAATCGCTAATATCGTTAAGGAATATCCTAATGCTTCATTTGAAGTTGAAGGTCACGCCGATAGCCGTGCAAGTAATGCTTACAACATGGATCTTTCTGAGAGAAGAGCACAATCAGTTGTTGATTACTTAACTAGCAAGGAAGGTGTTAATGGTAGCCAGTTATCAATCAAAGCTTACGGTGAAGAGCAGCCTATCGCTCCAAACACTACAGCTGCTGGTATGCAACTTAACAGACGTGTGAAACTTACTTTGAAGTAAGAATTATTCAGATGTAAATCTGAAACATATATCAAGAAGCGCCCTGATTTATTCAGGGCGTTTTTTATTTTAGACCTATGGTAACATTTATTGATGAGGTTATTTCAGATCTTCTGAATAAACACTCGCAAAATCTTCTAAACACGGTAATCATTTTACCTTCTAAGCGTGCAGGCGTTTTCTTTAAAAAGAAAATGCGCGAGCATTTAGAAGGCCAAATCACTTTTTTACCAAGAACGTTAAGTATTGAAGAACTTATCGAAGATATTTCGCGCCTTACCACAGCATCAAATACCCGGTTACAGGTAGCCCTTTATGAAGTTTATCTTCAGGAGTTTTCCGGAAATGAACCTGAAAATTTTCTGAATTTTTTAGGTTGGGGACAAACTCTGATTGGTGATTTTAATGAAATTGACAGGCATCTTATTTCCACCGATTCTTTCTTTAGTTACCTGTCAGCTATTAAAGAACTAAATCAATGGGATAGCGATCAACCTACCGGACTGGTCACTAACTACCTAAAATTCTGGAAATCCATTCAAAGCTATTATAAGGTCTATAGATCGCATCTTAAAGCAAAAGGCTTGGGCTACCAGGGTATGTTGTATCGTGAATCTGTAGCAAAAGCTGATGCTTTTCTTGAAAACGATAATCAAACCTACATTTTCTGTGGGTTCAATGCGCTTAATTTAGCAGAACAACATTTAATACGTAAATTTTTAGAAAGAGAAAACACCCATATATATTGGGATATAGACCCTTATTTTTTAGAAGACGGAACCCATGTCATAAACCGGTTTATTGCGTCTTATATAAAGGACTGGCCCGAATTAAAGTCTAAAAGCACCCTCTTTCCTAAAGATCAGACCCATTTTAATGCCAAAAAGAGCATCACCACAACCGGGGTTGCTCAAAACATTGGTCAGGTTAAATATGCCGGTCAAATTTTATCTGAATTTACCGAAGAAGAACTTAGTGAAACAGCGCTGGTATTGGGAGACGAAAATTTACTCTTGCCTTTACTCAATTCCCTGCCTCAGAATGTCACGGCAGTAAACGTCACCATGGGACTTTCGCTCAATCAGATTTCTCAGGCTGCATTTTTTGAAAACTGGTTTCAGCTTCAGATTAATAGCCGGGATGGTCTATATTATTATAAAGATTTACTCGCGCTTTTAGATCAGCCTTATTCCATTTTATTATTAGGAAATTTGCGCAAATCCATTAAGGCCAAAATAACCTCCCTTAACTTAATTTATCTGCGTGCGATAGACCTTACCGAAGATCTTCATTCTAATTTAAACTTACTTCTTCAAAGCTGGCGGGGTTCATCTAAAACTGCTTTGGAATCTGCACTAACTCTGATTGAGAAATTAAAAAATATACTACTTCCCAAAAAAGAATGGCTGGAACTTGAGTTTCTCGAAGCCTTTGAAAGGCTGTTTAATCAACTTTCTACCTTAAATCTGGAATATCCTTATTTTGAATCTATTAAAACCCTGAGACAGTTTTACCGGGATTTGCTTAAAAATGAGACGATTGATTTTAAAGGAGACCCCTATAAAGGTCTTCAAATTATGGGTGTTTTAGAATCTCGTGTTATCGACTTTAAACATGTAATCATTACTTCCCTCAATGAAGGGATTTTTCCGTCAGGAAAAAGTCAAAACAGTTTTATTCCTTTTGACTTAAAAATTGAATACGGCCTGCCCACTTACCGAGAGAAGGATGCCATTTACGCCTATCATTTTTTCAGATTGCTGCAACGTGCAGAACGTGTGGATCTCATTTATAATAATGAAGCCAGCGGCCTGAATAGTGGTGAAAAAAGTAGATTTATATTGCAGTTGGCAGCAGATTCTAATGCCAAATATCACTACACAGAGACTACCGCTTCGGCATCTGTTAAGATTGCTCCAAAACAATTAAAAACAGTCCCCAAAACACCTCAGCTTATAGAAGTCTTACAGAAACATGCACAATCGGGATTTTCGCCTTCGGCACTTACTACCTATATCAGAAACCCTATAGATTTTTATCAAAAGTATGTTTTAGGCATTGAAGAATTAGACGCTGTCGAGGATACCATTGCCTATAACACCCTTGGCACTGTGGTTCACGAAAGTCTCGAACACTTATATACCCCGCATTTAAATCAAAACCTGAACCCTGCCATTTTGAAGGAACTAATCCAAAAAGGGGATGATGAAGTAGCACGACAATTTGAGATCTGCTACAACAGCGTTAACATCAAAACGGGAAAGAACCTTATCATTTACAACGTAGCAAAACAATTTGTACGCAATTTTTTACTGGCAGAACTGCACCAACTTGAAAATGGCTCAGAAATCGTTCTTAAAGGTCTCGAATTAAAGCTTAAATCTATGATTAAACCCGGAATCACCCTGAGAGGAACCGTGGACCGCATGGATGTGCATAATGGTACGTTTAGAATTCTTGATTATAAAACCGGAAGTGTTACCGCCGGTGAGCTTAATCTCAAAAACTGGGAAGACCTTATTAGCGATTATAAAAAACAATCCAAAGCCTTTCAGGTATTGTGCTACGCTCTGATGTTGTATAAAGAAAAAGGCCTGCCTGAAAAAACCGAAGCCGGTATTATTTCATTCAAAAATATGGCCGGGGGTTTTCTGAAACTTTCAGAATCTAAAAATACTTCAATCACTCCACAGCTTTTAGACACTTTTGAGCAGTATCTTACTCAATTAATCGAAGAGATTTTGGACATTGATATTCCTTTTATTGAAAAAGAAGTTTAAAACATTAAATCATTCAGCTTGTCTTTGTATCCCCGGCTTACTCTGACTACGGTGCCATTTTGCAGACTTACATCATACGATTTACCGTATTTATGAATTTCTTTGACGCGGTTGAGATTAATCATAGAAGAACGATGCACACGGATGAAATGTTTAGGATCAAGTTTTTCATCGAGTGTTGAAAGACCATAATTGCTAAGGTAGGTTTCTTGTTCGGTATGTAGTTTTGAATAATCCCCATACGCTTCAATCCAATAAATCTGATTGAGTTCTAACGCGATCAGTTTTTTATTATGTTGTACTAAAATACGCTCAGGATAGGTAGCCCTGTTCATCAGAAGACTTTCGGCCAGGGGTGCCGTATTGGATTCCAGGCTTGCCGGCAGGCGTTTTACAGCCTTATTAAAGCGCTCCTTAGTATAGGGTTTTAACAGATAATCTACCGCGTGCACTTCAAAAGCTTTTAAAGCATAAGCATCGTACGCCGTAGAGAATATGATTTGAGGTATTTCCTCCAGCCGGGTTAAAACATCAAAACCATCTAAACCCGGCATCTGTATATCCAGAAAAACCAGATCTGGCTTATACTCATTGATCATATGCACCGCATCAACCCCATTATTGGCTTCCCCCAAGACGATTAACTCCGGGTAGTCTTTAAGATACTCCAGTATTAAACTGCGACCGGCACGCTCATCATCTACGACAATTACTTTTTTCATACTACTTAAATAGAGAACGCTACCTGTGTTCCACGGGGGTAATTATCTGCAATCTTGAGCTTACTGTTATACATCTTTTCTAAACGTAAATTGGTATTGGTTAGACCAAGTCCCTTATTAAAAACAGCTGTTTTGTCTGCAATACCCACCCCGGTATCCAGAATTTCAAAAAATATGCGCTCTTTTTCTTTATAGATTTTGATCTTAATTTTTCCACCATCAATGAGTGTTGACAGACCGTGTTTTATACTGTTCTCCACTAAAGGTTGCAGCAGCATTGGCGGAATCTGCTCATCGTATAGTTCCTGAGGCACATCGATTTCTACTTCCAGACGATTTTCAAAACGCGCCTTTTCCAGATCTAAATATGACTTTACAAAATCAAGTTCTTCCCGTAGGGGAATCAGCTCTTTTTGAGAGGCCTTCAGTTGATATCTGAATAAATCAGAAAGTTGGGCAATCATCATACGTGTTTTTTCATTTTCAGGAGGAAGCGATGCGTTGATGGTATTGAATACATTGTATAAAAAATGAGGGTTCAATTGCGCCTTAATGGCGGAAAGTTCACTTTTTAAGGCCGCCTGTCGTAATTCTGCTTCAAGATGAAGCTTACGCTCATTCTCGAGAAAGTACCTGTAGGTAAATATACAGGCAAACTGAATCATCAAAAATAAAGAGGGAATGTACCAGTCCCAGATTTCACCTGTGCCTACAAGCCGACTGAGCTGCATAGAGTCAAGATAGACATATCTCAACTCTCTTACGAAATAGGTAAGTACAAGAATCAGAAAAAAAACGCTCAAAATTTGCATTCCCCAGGGTTTTTTTCTGAGCATATAAATGCCAAAATAATATATGAGTAGCGATTCAATAAAGTAGCAACTGTATTGCATTCCCGCAGTGAGCCAATAACTTTTTAAACTTAAAATGCCGGAAAGATTTCCATTACCATTGTATTTTAAGACTGCATAATACAGCACAGAAAAAAAGAGATATAGTGATAAGATCGCCAGTATCTCTTTTACAGAAACCCCTAAAAATCGATTGTGTGACAAATTCAAAGTTTTTATTTCTGACATGTTTTGACTCCTATAAATTACAGCTAAATTTCAAATACCCACCAGGTTTCCCCACTTTTGGGGCGAAAGGAGAGTTTTAAAAGTCCCTCGGGCGTTTGCACAAGATACTTTCCTTTAACGGCAAGGGGTTTTCCGTTTTGCCAGGCTGAAAATCTTCCCGAGTCGTACCTCACGATTAAATCGTTAGAAAATACCAAAGACAAATTATAAGTACCTGGGATTTCATCAGATTTTGTAACAGACTTTTTGAGAGCAACCGGCTTTTCAGTCATTGCCTTATTCAAGGCCTGCTGATTTTCATAAACTTTTCCATTATAAACAACTTTCTTGCTTTCGTCTTGGCTGAATGCTTTAGTTCTCCTCTCCCGTTCTGACTCTGGTAAAATAAACAGTTCAAGACGCCCCCCATCACTTTTTACGATCTCTGGTGTGTTTTTCCAGGGTACGTTGATTTCAACCGTATAATCACCTGTTACATCAACAGATTCATCTTTTGAGATAATACGCCTGTTTCCATCGGCATCAATTAATGTAAAAACAACGTGAGCAGGGTAGTTATAGGTAATCTGGTCATTTTTCTTAATAAGTGCAAAATAATCCTGACCATAGCCTAAAGCACTTAACAACAGTAGAAATAGAGAGACTATACTTTTCATAATTCTATTTTTTTGATTCAACCAAATCTAAATTTCATTAGGCGGTTGTACCAGCGTTTATCGCCGAGTGGTCCTATATTTCGCTCAGTGGTCCTTCCCGTTTAACCGTTCATAAGTCCTCCCGGCGAAAACTGCTTTCTTAAAAATGTGGCTCGCTACACCTTTGCTCCACAT
>CAYNMH010000002.1:87634-96512 GCA_964398145.1 uncultured Flavimarina sp.
TCCCGGCGAAAACTGCTTTCTTAAAAATGTGGCTCGCTACACCTTTGCTCCACATCAATTTAAGAACCTCATGAAAATCACTTTTACACTCTGCCTTTTATTACTTTTCGGATTTTGTAATGCTCAAAACCTGAGTATCAAATCACAAGTTCAGGACTCAAAAAATCAAGCCTTACCTTACGCCACAGTGCTCTTAACCCAGGAACGTGATAGTAGTCTGGTCAAAACGGCAATTACTTCGGAAAGCGGCCTACTAGAGCTTAACGCTTTAAAAGCCGGAACCTACTTGCTACGTATTTCATCAATAGGTTATCAAACCTACTCCCGTGAGATTCGTCTCATTGATAAAAGCATCAACTTAGACCCAATACTTCTTCAGGAGTCTACTGAAAACCTGGATGCAGTCACGGTTGTGGCGCAAAAACCGCTTATTGAAGTTTTAGCAGACAAAACCGTTTTTAACGTTGAAAACAGTATTGCCACCACCGGATCAAACTCCTGGGAACTGCTGCGCAAAGCTCCCGGCCTCATCATTGACAATAATGGAGCCGTAATTCTGGAAGGTAAAACTGGCGTGCAATTTTATTTTGACGGAAAGCCCTCCCGCCTGAGTGGCGATGATCTAAAAATGTATCTGGAAAGTCTACAGAGCAATTCTATTTCGCGGGTTGAAATCATTACACAACCCTCTTCAAAATATGAAGCTGCAGGAAGTGCAGGCATAATTAATATCATCTTTAAAAAAGATAAAAATCTGGGGGCTAATACCACCTTTTCGGGATCCTTTACTTACGGCGAACGGGCGCGCTACAGCAGCTCGGCCCTCTTCAATTACCGCAGAAAAATGGGAAACTTATTTGCAAATTACAGCAATGGCTTCGGAAATTATACAAGCTTTTTATACCTCTTCCGCAGACAAAACAACCGGCTTTTTGATGCGCGTACAGAATCTGAATACCATTACAATACCAATAATCTTAGAGTAGGATATGATTGGTTTTTAAAAAAAGAGCATACTTTAGGAGTGCTTTTTAATGGCAACACCGCAAATAACTTTACTGAAAATTACTCCCGAACTCCAATAAGACCGGTGGGCTCTTCGACCAATGATAGTGTTTTAATCGCTCAAAACCGTAATCACAATACCGCAACTAATTATAATGCAAACCTTAACTACACTTATGAAGATAGTCTGGGAACCCGCTTGAGTATTGACGCCGATTATGGCCGATATGAAAGCGACCGGGATGCTTTTCAACCTAATTTTTATTACAACCCATCAGAAACTACCATCTTAAACCAAAATACTACCCGTCAAATCACCCCCAGAACCATTTCTATAGCTTCTTTAAAAGGTGATTATGAGCAAAATATGTGGAAAGGTGTTTTTTCGGCAGGTTTCAAATTCTCAAATGTAAAAACCAATAATGTATTTAATTTTTTCGATCTGCAAAATGAGCAATTTATACTTAATGAAACACAAAGCAATACATTTAAGTATTCCGAGAACATTAGTGCAGGTTATATAAATTTTAATCGCCGCTGGGAAAAATGGAATATACAGCTGGGGCTTAGAATAGAGCATACTGATTCAGACGGAAGGTTGAATAGCATTGAAAACACTCCCACTAACCGGGTTAAACGTGATTATGCCAATTGGTTTCCCAGCGGCGGACTCACCTATCAGCTCAATAGCCAGAATCAATTCGCTTTAAATTACAGCAAACGCATTCAACGCCCGGATTATGCCTCGCTGAATCCTTTTGAATATAAGATAGACGAGCTGTCTTCAAGCAGGGGCAACCCATTTTTACAACCCCAATATACCCACAGTCTTAAACTGAGTCACACCTATAACTACACGCTTACAACAGCAGTAAGTTACAGTAAGGTTACCGATTTTTTTGCGCAGGTCACACAGGCCACCGGTGAAAACAGTAATGTTTTAAGTCCGCAGAATATAGCCAATCAGGAAATTTTCAATTTAAGTATATCTTACCCTAAACAAATTAAAGATTGGTGGTCTGTTTATCTCAGCCTTAATGCGTACACCAGCAGGTATCGTGCAACAAATGCAGATTTTGTCTCTATTGATCAGGAAACCTTGAGTTTATATGCACAGAATACTTTTAATCTTCCGGCTGATCTTAAGATGGAAATAAGCGGTTGGTACAGTTCACCTTCGGTATGGTCAGGCACTTATAATACCAGGTCTCTGGGTTCCTTAAATATAGCTTTTCAAAAAAAGTTCCTGAATGATGCGCTACAGGCCAGGCTAGCCTTTAACGATATTCTGTACACATCTCCCTGGAGTGGCACTACCCGGTATGGAGCGGTTTTCATTGAAGGAAGCGGAGGAAGTGACAGCCGAACGCTAAGCTTTGGCCTTAATTATCAACTCGGCAATCAAAACCTAAAAAAAGCCCGTAACCGCAACACAGGTCTCGAAGAAGAAGCTCAAAGGGTTTCTAATTAGCACTTAACTGTAACAATATAGACAACTATTCAACCTATAGTTGATTATCAATTTCTCGGAATTATGGAAACATCTTCAAACAATCTTCCTACATTAAGAATCCTGTTTATAGTTAAAGGGGTTTTCAATCTTATAGGAGCCTTATTCTGCGCAGGTTATGGTTTTTTTATTTCCCTATTTATAACTCAGTTTAACGAAGCGGATGCAGACGCAGATTTTATTACAACTTTTATAGGTATTTTCTCCGGAATAGGTTTTATACTACTGTTGGCTGTCGCAATTCTCACTTTTCTAACTGCTAAGTATCTGGGTGAAACCCGAAATCACACCTTTATAACTGTGGTTTCGGTTCTTAATTGTCTCACAGGAATATTGGGAATCCTCTTGGGAGTATTTACGCTTATTGAAATCAATAAACCTCATGTAAAACCACTCTTTATGAGTAAAGTCTAAAAGTTTGAGATTATCTAGAAAGCCCCTGAATAACGGGATTCAGGGGCTTTTTTTATTTAAACCGAAAATTTCAAAGACCATTTAAACTCCACCCTCAGTCTTCCCGGTAACATAAAGAACCGGTTGAACTGAACCTCTTTGCCAGGAGCAGATTTTTGTTCCTGAAGAACAAAGGCTTCATAATTCTCAAAATTGCAATAGTGAAGCAGTGCATTTATCACCTCCAGTTGTGGAATTTTGAGAATTTCAGCCTTTGTTGATCTGGCGGTATTGTAATAATTCAACAGACTTTTTTCTCCAAATGGAAAACCCGTGCGGTTTTCTACTTCACTCGATAATCGTGATGCCAATCTACTCTTTGAAGGTTTAACAATGCCTGTTTGCTCTTCCTCTGACTTTGCTTTTGAAAAAGCAAGGCAAATCAATTTACTGTGACTCATATCCTGATAATTTTAGTTATGCCCTTCAGCACATTGGAAATGGTCACAGGTATGATTTCTGATATTTTTCTAATTCTTTTCCTAAAACATTCTCAGCCTTCTACAGCGTGAGTTCTTCATTTGTCACGGTAATTCTAACCGTGCATAGAATCAGGGATTAAGCACTTTTAGAATTTCCAACCCAAACAAACTTTAGGTGTTAGAATTGAATTTATGAGAAGTGTTCTTCTTCTAGCATCTACGGTCTTGTACTTCTCTAAAACAGGCGGTTTACTGCCTTCTAATCACTGAGTATACACTTCGGGCAGCCCTGACTATGTCCCAATTAAAACAGTACAAAATGAAAAAATCAATGTTTACCATCCTTACGGTTTTCCTTATTTTCAGCACATTTGCCTGTAATCCTGAGAAATTTGAAGAAGAAATCGTTACGCCTCAGGCCTGTTGTGGAGAAGAACCATACTATCCCCCACCACCGCCACCTAAAAAGGACTCGCTCCAGTAAGGGTTACTGAAATAAAACCTATTTTAGAGGGATGAAATCGATGCTTTTTTCATCCCTTTTTTACGTCTTAAGTCTTTTTAGTTTCCTTACTTCTGACCTACAAAAGTCAGTTCAAAAGGCTGTGGACAGCTCTGATTATTATTCTCAAATTTTAGAAAATGTCGACTCTTCTCCCTACTTGGTTAAAGCCCAGTTATTTTTTGAAAGGAGTTATGAAGAGAATTTGAAAAATTCAAACTACAGCGATGCCAATTACAATCTCCTGAGACTCGCCTATACAAAATTTAAAATTGGAGATTTCAACTCCTCTGAACAGCTTCTGGTTAAAGCATTAAGACTTGCCGATAGGCATAATTACGAAGGATCCGTTGAACATAAACGATACATATACAGCCATTTAGGTAAATTGTACAGAAACCTCAATAATTACGATCAAAGCCTGGTTTATTTTGATCTGCGTTTAGAGTTGGCAAATGATACAGAAGACAGTATACGATCGTTTATAAGTATAGGTAACACCTTACGGGATCAGGGCAAGATTAAAGAATCCATTAACACGCTCAATCAGGCCGTTAAACTCTGTCAAAACGAAAATCACCAGTACCTTAAAGGCTATGTACTCGATAATTTGGGTAATTGTGAGCTTTTATTAGGAGATGAAAACGGGCTAACTAATCTCAACAATTCAATTGCTATTCGGAAGAAATTCAATGACACAACGGGTCTGTTTTCCAACTACAGACATTTAAGCCAGTATTATTATGAGGTGGGAAACTTTAATGCCGCAAGAAGCTATGCAGAGCAGGCACTCACACTCTCCAAAAGTATAAGTGACCCTACCTTTGAACTTGAAGCTTTAGGCCTTATGGCCCAGACCGAAACAACTGATTATGTGAATCGCTTCAAACATTTGACAGACAGCCTTAAAGAGGCAGATCTGGCAAAGCAAAACAAATACGCTTCCCTAAAATATGATGTGGCACAGGAGCAACGTCAAACCAAACAGGCCCGCGATGAACGCGACCGTCAAAAAAGACTGAACACGATCTACGTTCTCATTTTTGCATTAGCTGCAATTCTGGTGCTCGGAACCAGTCTTTTTTTCCATTTCAGAAGAAAGCAGGCGCAACTTGAAGCGATACGAAAAACCGAAGCAAGTATCTCTAAAAAAGTTCACGACGGTCTGGCAAACGATACCTTTCAGGTTATTTCTGAACTGCAAAATCTGGGCAAGGTACCAGATCATATTTTAAATAAGCTGGACAAAATTTATCTTGAAACGCGAGATATTTCTAAAAACCACAGTCCGCTAATAGATGGTACAAACTTTAAAGATCAACTGGTAAGCCGGCTTAACTCCTATAAATCTGAAAAATTCAATGTCATAACGCGTAACCTCAACGGGATAAACTGGGAAAAATTAAGCCTGAATAAGAAAGATGCTATCTATATGGTGCTGGGCGAACTAATGACTAACACCAAAAAACACAGCAAAGCAAGCCTGGTTCTTATCAGTTTTGAAGAAAAAAACAAAAAACTAAACATCATTTTTAAAGATAATGGCACCGGAAATCCAATAAAAAAGGGAAATGGCATACAAAATATGGAATTCCGTATTTTTTCATTAAACGGAACCATTAGCTTTGAACCTGAGTTAGATAAAGGACTTAAAGTTCAAATACTGGTGTAATATGTTTAAACGAGTTTTAATTGCCGAAGATCTGGGATGGAATACCCAAAGAATTGAGCAACAGCTCCTTGAAAAAGGAGTTGAAGAAATCGCAATTTCAGAATATTGTGATGATGCCTATATCAAATATCTTAAGGCTGTTCAAAAGGATGAAGCCTTTGACCTGCTCATTGCAGACCTGTCTTTTAAACAGGATCACCGGGAGCAGAAACTCAACAGCGGGGATGAGCTCATCGCAGCCATTCGCAAGCAGGATAAACCACTTAAAATCATCGTTTTCTCGATGGAAGAGCGCCTGCAACGCATACGTCATCTCTTTGATGAGCAGCATATAGATGCCTATGTTTTTAAAAGCAGACGCAGCCTGGAAGATATGGATGAGGCTTTAGAAGCTATAACCCAGCAAAGACGTTATATTTCTCCGCAGGTAGCTGCAGCATTAGGAAGTCAAAAAAACCTGGATATTGAAGAGTACGATATTCTTTTATTGGAAGAAATCTCTAAAGGACTCTCTAACCGGGAGATAAGTGAAAATTTTAAAGCCCGTACCATCAAACCGCACGGCATCAGCTCTATTGAAAAACGCCTGAGTAAACTACGCATCGATTTTCAGGCTAACAATGCAACGCAACTTATAGCCGTAGTTAAAGATTTAGGATTAATCTAAATTAGTCTGTCCTCATACTTCAAAATGCTTTTATGCGTTAATCAAAACGTGTGATTTTTTCAAATAATACCCCTTCGGTATATTATTTGAACCAGTTACGAGTAATTTGAAATTGTGAGTTTTTGACATTTAATCAAAAACCAGATGTAAAGAAGTAACCCTATGAAAAAAATCCTTTTAAGTATCTGTTTTATAGTTCTTGCCATCAACTTTTTACAAGCTCAGGAATGGCAAAACGATTTTGGCAAAGCCAAAGCACTTGCAACAAAACAAGATAAACCCATTATTTTAGTGTTTCAGGGATCAGACTGGTGCGCACCATGTATCAAGCTAAATAAAGAAATCTGGGAGACGCAAGCATTTCAGTCTTATGCTAAAGATCACTACGTGATGCTACAGGCTGATTTTCCTCGAAAAGCAAAGAACGCATTACCCGAAGCCCAACAGGAAGCAAACAACAAATTAGCAGAAACATACAATAAGAACGGGTACTTTCCACTAGTTGTAGTTTTAGATAAAAACGGTAAGGTTTTAGGCAATGCCGGTTATGAGAAGACCACACCTGCTGCCTACATTAAAAAAATTGATGCCTTTTTAAATTAAACCTTTGAAAAAACTAATTGCCATTTACCTTTTCTTAGGCATTCTAAATACACTGCACGCTCAGCAAACCTTTAAACGTACCCTTAAACTGATGGGCAGCCGCTTTGATATTACGGTTGTTGCAAAAGATCAACAAGAAGGAGATGCCTATATAGATCTGGCTGTTGCCGAAATAACCCGGATCGAAAAACTGATTTCTTCCTGGGATCATGATTCGCAAACTTCTGCTATAAATGCGGCTGCTGGAAAAAATTCTGTATCTGTTGATCCTGAACTTTTCAATCTGATTAAACGTGCAATCAGTATTTCAAAACTTACAGACGGTGCTTTTGATATCAGCTACGCTTCGATGGATAAAATCTGGAAATTTGATGGCTCGATGAGCCGGATGCCTGATGAAGAAGCCATAAAAGCTTCGGTTGCAAGGGTTGGGTATCAAAACATCGTGCTTGACGAGGCAAATAATACCGTTTTCTTAAAAAACGAAGGCATGAAAATAGGCTTTGGCGCCATAGGAAAGGGCTACTCAGCAGACCGTGCAAAAGCACTCTTGATTGAAAAAGGCGTAGCTGCAGGTATTATAAACGCTTCCGGAGACATGAATACCTGGGGATTACAACCCAATGGTAATCCCTGGAAAGTAGCGATAACCAATCCTTTAGATAAAAACAAAGTGTTTGCGTTGCTTCCGGTTATTAATTCTGCTGTTGTGACTTCTGGTAACTATGAAAAATATGTTACCTTCGAGGGTACAAGATATACACACATAATTGATCCGCGTAGCGGTTATCCAGCTACCGGGATTATAAGTGCAACGGTTTTTGCACCAAAAGCTGAGCTTGCTGATGCCTTAGCTACTTCGGTTTTTGTTATGGGCATTGAGGTGGGGCTCAACCGTATCAATCAATTGCCTAATATTGAATGCATAATTATTGATGAAACGGGCAGGATTCACAAATCTGACCATATAGAAATCGAAAAACCATGATCAAAAAATTGAGCATTTTACTCCTTTTAGCCTGTTCTTTTACCAGCTGTGTCGCAGTAAAAGAATACGAAAAAGTCAACATCAACGATCCGGACATGGCCTTAGCCGATAAAGCTGCTGATAGAAACGTTTCTACAGCTCATTCTTACCGTGAGGCAGCGGTTGGCGCCAACGGCGGGAAAACAGGAGGTGGCTGTGGCTGCAACTAATCTATTTTGAATTTGAAAACAATCATTTTTTCCGTATCAATGATGCTGGGAGCATTCTTTGCTCTTCACGCACAGGAAACCGAAACACCTACCACTTACAAAAAGCGGATTTTAGAGACTACCGAAATAGATTTCCTAAGTAGTTATTACAATCAGGACGGTCAAAATGCTGCAGTAACTGGTGGTATAGGAACCGAAGAATTAACGGATGCCACAGGAACGATTGTCGTAGCCATACCCCTTAACGCCGATGATGTATTGACTATAGACGCCGGAGTTTCTGCCTATACCTCTGCATCCTCTTCAAACATTAATCCTTTTGACGGTGGGGGTCAGGCCGATGCCTTTCAGGCTTCATCGGGAGCTTCAAGCGGTGATACATGGGCAAATCTTACAGGATCCTATTCCCACAGCTCAGACGATCGTAATAAAATCTGGTCTGCGAAAGCTTCAGTTTCTTCAGAATATGACTATTTCTCCGTAGGTTTTGGCGGAAGCTATACCTGGCTTTTTAATGAAAAAAACACCGAGTTAAGCCTCAACGGAAACATCTACCTGGATACCTGGAAGACTATTTATCCTATAGAGCTGCGTCCGGGAGCAAATTACGGCGGCGCGGGATATAACCCACTATTTGAAGCATTTGACAAAACCGGAAGGAACTCCTACTCCCTGGGATTTGGCTTTTCTCAGATACTGTCAAAAAAATTACAAGGTTCTTTAGCGCTTGATTTGGTTCAACAACAAGGGTTACTTTCTACTCCTTTTCAACGAGTTTATTTTAGTAACCAGCCCGATGTATTTGTTGAAGACTTTCAGCTTGCAGACGATATCGAGCGTTTACCAG
>CAYNMH010000003.1:0-71801 GCA_964398145.1 uncultured Flavimarina sp.
TATATACTCCAGTCTGTTTGTGTTTCAGCGGCAACCGGATTTGCCTGCGGTGCCGCAGCGCCAATCACAACTTCAGGCAGGAAGGTAATGTTTTCGCGAAGCGAAATTTGATTTTGAAAGATTTCAAACTGCATAAACGGCAGGGCAAAAGCCACCAGCGCACTACCTATTAAATAGGCGCGATTCACGTTGAAAAAGGTTTCTTTGCGCAACCAAAACTGGTACACCGCCAAAAACAACGCCTGAATCACAAAAACTTCGAGTAGATACCGCACCATAATTAATCGTCTTTTTTATTGATTTCCTTTAAAATAGATTCGAGTTCGCTAGCACTCATCTCCTTTTTCTTGACGAAAAAAGAAACCATACTTTTAAAACTCCCGTTGAAGTAATCATTGACCATTTTTGACATTGAAGCACTGCTGTAGTCGGACTTGGCCACGAGCGGAAAGTAGATGTGCCCCCTGCCCTGTTTCTTGTAACCCACAAATTCTTTGGTCTCCAGAATACGCACAATGGTAGATACGGTGTTGTAAGCCGGTTTAGGCTCGGGCATTTCCTCTAAAATGTTTGCCACGTTGCCTTCTCCCAAATCCCAGAGGATTTGCATGATTTCTTCTTCTGCTTTGGTAAGTTGTTTCATAATTTCTAACTAGTTAGGGATTAGTTTTTTGTTCCTGAACACTTCAAATATAACTAAAATATTAGTTTAACTAACGAATTAGTTTAATTATTTTTGAAAAAAGTTCGTCTAAGACCTCAAATTAGTCCAAAAAAACGAAATACAAATACTTTGGCTATAGGCTTTTAGGCGGAAACAGAGATGCTCACCACGTAGCCTTCAGAATTGCGCACGTTAAAGACGGTACCATCTTCAAAAAGCAGGTATTGACCTTTTATACCCTTTAGTATGCCCTGATACTCGGGTGTTTTTTCCAGATTCAGGCTTTTTAGCTTGGTGGGGTATTGCAAAACCGGAAACTCGATATTGGTTTCTGAGTTGCTGGCAATAAAGTATTCGAGGGCCTCTTCAGGGATGAATTCCTTTAAAGCATCCCGTTTAGCGACCAGATCTTCATCCTCAATAGCATTGGTAAGCATCTTACGCCAGTTGGTTTTATCAGCAATATGATCTTTTAGGGCAACTTCGGTAATGCCGGCAAGATACCGATTGGGCACCTCAACGATTTCAATGGCTTCGTGCGCGCCCTGGTCAATCCACCGTGTCGGGATCTGGGTCTTACGGGTAACCCCCACCTTTATGTTACTGGAATTAGCCAGATATACCACGTGAGGTTGTAGCTGAACCTTCTTTTCATATTCAAGATCCCGGTCTTCTAAATCCAGATGTGCCTTGCTGAGTTCGGGTTTCATGATCCAGTCGGCAGCTTGTGGCACTTTATAGAAATCTTCATAACAATACCCCTGTCGGTAAATTTTTTTATTCAAGCCGCAGGCGAGACACTGATATTTTAAAAATTCTATGCGTATTTCTTTATCTAAAAGCTGATTAACATGAATAAAATCACTTTCAAAAACCAAATAATAATTTACGGGATGATCAAGCTCGGTTTGCATCTTGGTAAGTACGCCCTGGTATTGCATAAAATTCAATGATGTTGAAGATTTCAGTTAAAAAAAAACTAATTTTAAACGCTCTTTTTTACCGATTTTAGAATTAAAAGCTCAAATATACTAACAAAATGCCGATACCCTTAGTCAATTCTATCGCCAGCTGGTTCCTTAAAAAAAGGATTCATCAGATGGAGTTGTTTCTCAAGTATCCGCATGATGTGCAGCATGAGTTGTTACATAAACTCATTCAAAAGGCTAAAAATACGGAGATTGGAAAACAATACGGTTTTAGGGAAATACGTTCCTATCGCGATTTTACAGACCGCGTACCGGTAACCAATTACGAAGAGGTAAGTCATTTAATTGAACGCGGCCGGCAGGGCGAAAGCAATATTTTCTGGCCTTCTCCCGTAAAACTTTTTGCACAAAGTAGCGGCACCACAAATGCTAAAAGCAAATACATCCCGGTTAGCCCGGAAGCCCTTGAAGATTGCCACTACGCCGCCAGTAAAGATTTGCTCTGCGTGTACTTAAACAACAATCCGGACTCGCAATTATTTACCGGGAAAAGTCTGCGACTAGGCGGCAGCAAACGTCTGTATGAGAGCAATGGCACCTCGTATGGAGACCTTTCAGCAATTTTAATTGACAATATGCCCTTTTGGGCCGAGTTTAGCAGTACTCCGGGCAACGAGGTTTCCCTGATGAGTGATTGGGAAGTGAAGATGAAAGCGATTGTACAGGAAACCATTCAGGAGAAGGTGACCAGCCTGGCCGGTGTGCCATCGTGGATGCTCGTTTTGCTCAACAATATTTTAGAAACTACCGGAAAACAGCAGTTATTTGATATTTGGCCCAATCTGGAAGTCTATTTTCACGGTGGGGTGAGTTTTGAGCCCTACCGCGAGCAGTATCAAAAAATCCTGCCTCGGCACAACTTTAAATATTATGAAATCTATAATGCTTCAGAAGGCTTCTTTGCCATTCAGGATCGTAACGGCTCTAGCGATTTATTGCTGATGCTTGATTATGGCATTTTCTACGAATTTATCCCTATGGATGCGTATGGCCAACCGGAACAGCAAGTCATTTCCCTTTCTGAAGTCGAAGTAGGTAAAAATTATGCTATTGTCATCACAACAAATTCTGGCTTGTGGCGCTATAAAGTAGGTGATACAATTCGTTTCACTTCTATTAACCCCTATCGCATTCGCGTAAGCGGTCGCACCAAGCATCATATTAACGCCTTTGGCGAAGAACTCATCATTGAAAATGCAGAGCGGGCGCTTAAAAAAGCAACAGCCCTTACCCAGTCTGAAATTGTAGATTATACCGCTGCTCCTATTTTTATGCAGGGCAGAGAAAAAGGTGCCCACGAGTGGTTTATAGAATTTAAGGTGCTGCCGCAAAATAAAAGTGAGTTTGAGTACGTATTTGATAAAGCCCTACAGGAAATAAACAGCGATTATGAGGCCAAGCGAAAGAATAACATGACCCTGAATCCCCCAAAAATTCATTTTGCCCGTACCGATTTATTTTACGACTGGTTAAAATCAAAAAACAAGCTGGGTGGCCAACATAAGGTTCCCCGCCTTAGCAACAGCCGCGAACTGCTTGAAGAACTCTATGTTTTAAACCAGGTAGGATCACAACCTGATATGAAACCCTAAAACCTTTCAACGAATTTTAAAACCCTTAAACTAAAATATTCTTGAATGTCCCCCCTAAACCCTAATTTGCCCCTAACAAATCACAACTCACAATACTCTTACTCCAAGTTATTCGCTTTGACGCTGGCAGTACTCTTTTACTCAGGATTACTGCCAGCACAAAGCAAAATCAATAACCGTGATTTAGCCATCCGCACCCAGCCAACTTCAAAATCCAGCTCATCTCTGCGCAATTCATTGTATTTCTATACAGAGGAATTATCTTTCAATACAACCGCAAATGAATATGCATCCGGGTTTTATGACAATAAGCTCATAGTGGTTTCAGATCGAAAAGTAAACAGGTCTAAAAACAGTCTTTTTGATCAAAGTGAATTGAAATTGCTGGGGTTCGTTAAAAACCAAAACAAATGGGAGCGGCCTCACCTGCTTCCAGGTATTTTTACGGGAAATGAAAATCACGGCGGCCTCACCTTTTCTACTGATTTAACGCGTGTTTTTTACACCAAATCTTCGACAAAAAACCCCGCCTCTTTTGAGCTGTACACTGCAAACCGCAGTTCAAAACATACCAATCTCTGGAAAAATCCTAACAAAGCCTATAATGTAAGAGCTCCTTATTCCGTAGAGAACCCGTGGCTGTCAGCCTCAGGAGAATTGCTATTTTTTGCAAGTAATCAACCCGGCGGTTATGGAGGTTACGATATTTATGTAGCCAAAGTTTATGCAGATGGTCATTTAGGTAAACCAAAAAATCTGGGCCCTCAGATCAACACTGCTGCGGATGAAAACTACCCCAGCCTGAATGCTTACGGAACTCAGTTTTATTTTGCTTCTACTAAAACAGGGGGCTTTGGAGGTTATGACCTGTACCGAAGTTATACCAATCAGGGTGATTTTAGTTACCCAAAAAATTTGGGGCATTCACTAAACACCAGTGCAAATGAAGTGGGGTTGATACCCGTTTCTGAAACTACGGGCTACTTTAGTTCAGATAAAAACTCTTTAGATCAAAAGGGTTTAAATATATACAGCTTTCAAATGCAATAGGGTTCTGCATTACTGAAAATTCAAAAGGCCCGCTTGCATTATGCAGCGGGCCTTTCTAATTACGTGCCTGAGCCATATATCAGGAAACGGCTTTCAGTTTTTTAATGGTCGATTTTTCCAGCTTAAATTCGGCGTAATTTTTATCAACCTTAAATTCGGTAGCATCTGAACTGGGTAGCTCAAACATCGCGTCGGTAAAAATCGCTTCACATAGTGAACGCAATCCCCGTGCGCCTAACTTATATTCGATAGCCTTTTGTACGATATAATCTAAAGCTTCCGGAGTAATTTCAAACTCGATATCATCCATATCAAAAAGCTTTTCATATTGCTTGATTATCGCATTCTTAGGCTCTGTTAAAATAGCTCGTAGTGTTGCGGCATCCAGTGGGTCCATGTGTGTAAGCACAGGTAAACGACCGATGATTTCAGGGATAAGGCCAAAATCTTTCAAATCTTTAGGAATGATGTATTTCAGAAGGTTATCTCGCTCAATAACATCTTCGCTTTTGCTGGCGCTAAATCCTACTGCCTGCATATTTAAACGCTTGCTGATGACGCGCTCAATGCCGTCAAAAGCTCCGCCTGCTATAAACAGGATATGTTCAGTATTGACTTCAATAAATTTCTGATCGGGATGTTTTCGACCTCCTTTAGGCGGAACATTCACGGTAGTTCCTTCGAGCAATTTCAATAAAGCCTGTTGAACCCCTTCCCCACTTACATCACGGGTTATCGAAGGATTGTCGCTTTTACGCGCAATTTTATCAATCTCATCAATAAATACAATACCCCGCTCTGCCTTCTCCAGGTTATAATCTGCCGCCTGAAGCAAACGGGTAAGAATACTTTCTACGTCTTCGCCTACATAACCTGCTTCGGTAAGTACCGTCGCATCTACAATAGCCAGCGGTACGTTAAGCATGCGCGCAATGGTTTTGGCCATTAAAGTCTTACCGGTTCCGGTCTGACCCACCATTACAATATTGCTTTTCTGAATATCGATGTCATCTTCACTCTCGGGCTGCAGCAAACGCTTGTAATGGTTGTATACTGCTACAGACATCACCTTTTTTGTAAAGTCCTGCCCTATAATGTACTCATCTAAAAACTCCTTTATTTCTTTCGGCTTTTTTAGGGTTAAGTCGCTATTGAGATTGCTTTTTGAAATGTCTTTAGCTTCCTCCAGGACGATGCCGTGAGCCTGCTCTATACAACGGTCACAAATGTGTGCGTCCAGACCGGCAATCAATAAATTGGTCTCCGGTTTTTTACGCCCACAAAAGGAACATTCTAATTCTTCTTTCGCCATAATTCAATCTTTTTGATTTTAAGAATGACTCTTAAAATCGTATTTACAGGTTAAATCCTGCGTATTATTATTCTCTTGCCAGTATTTCGTCAATCATACCGTACTCCAGTGCTTTATCGGCTTTCATCCAGTAATCGCGATCGCTGTCTTCATATACCTTTTCATAAGTCTGCCCCGAATGTTTCGCGATGATACGGTACAATTCTTCTTTTAACGTAAGGATTTCACGTGCTGTAATCTCGATATCGCTGGCCTGACCCTGAGCTCCGCCTAACGGCTGGTGAATCATCACGCGGGAGTGGGTTAAACCGCTTCGCTTACCTTTGGCTCCTGCACACAATAAAACGGCTCCCATAGAGGCCGCCATACCGGTACAAATCGTAGCCACATCAGGCTTTATAAACTGCATGGTGTCATAAATCCCCAGACCTGCATAGACGCTACCGCCCGGAGAGTTGATGTAAATTTGAATATCTTTAGAAGCATCGGTACTTTCTAAAAACAGCAACTGAGCCTGCACAATATTGGCCACCTGATCGTTTATGCCCGTTCCCAGGAATATAATACGATCCATCATTAAGCGCGAAAATACGTCCATTGCAACAGCATTCATCTGGCGTTCCTCGATGATATTTGGAGTAAGCCCCACCGGGTACATACTACTCATAATTTTATCGTAGTAGGTGCTGCTTATACCCTGATCTTTTATAGCATACTTTTTAAACTCTTCTGCGTAATTCATAGTGATTTTTTTGAATGTTTTCAGGAGCGAACCTCCCAAAATTAAATTTCATTAAAAAAGGTGCTGACACACCTCTACAATTGCAAGTAAAAAGGCGTTTCAACCCAAAGTTAAAACGCCTTAAAGATACTATATAATTTAGAGAATTGCTAGTTGTAAACTTCTTTGACAAACTCGTCAAAGCTTACTTCTTTCTCTTTTAATTTCACGTTTTCTTTAAAGAAATCAAGCAGTTTTTTGTTCATTAACTGCTCTGAAAGGCGACGCACCTCGTCCTGATTGCTCAGGATACGTGCCGCGATACCTTCAAGCTCTTCATCAGATGCATTCATCTGACCGTACTGAGCCATCTGAGCCTTAATCATATCCTTGGCGTAGGCCTTAATTTCTTCAAAAGTGATCTGCAGGTTGTTATCTGCTATAATTTTACCCTCAATAAGCTGGTAACGCAGTCCTTTTTCTGAACGTTCGTATTCTTCTGCAGCTTCTTCAAAGGTCAGCTCCTTCTCTCCGCTTTGCTGTATCCATTTCTTAAGAAATTCTGCAGGTAGATCAAATTCAGTATTTTCAATCAGCTTTTCAGTAACATCATTCAGTAACTGTTGATCGCTTTGTTGCTTAAACTGAGCCTCTCCCTCTTCTTTGATTTTTTCGCGAAGCTCTGTAACCGATGTTACAACACCCTCTCCATACAACTTATCAAAAAGCTCCTGATCTAAATCGGCAGGCTCTCTGTGATTTACTTCAGTTATGGTAAAAGAAACTTCCAGATTTTGCTCTTTTGCTTCATCTTCACTCATCCCTAGATGCGCGCGATAATCTCCTGCTTCGGCAAACAAACCTTTAGTGGTAACTGTGATAACATCACCTACTTTAGCACCAACAAAAGCAGAGGTATTTGCTTTACGCTTTAGTTTGTCAACCTCAAAAGTGGTTTTCTTATCAAGCTCTGCTTCTTCATTAACAAAACTACCGCTAACTTCATCACCGGCTTCTACTTCCTGTTTGCTGGTAATTTTACCGTATTGTTTCTGAATGGTTTTGATCTGATTGTCCAGCATCTTATCATCAACTACGATCTTATAGCTGGTGATGGCTTCTTTAGGCTGAAGATCTACTTCAAATTTTGGAGATAATCCCAGTTCAAATTCAAAAGTATAATCATCTTCATCCCAGTTGAGGCCTTCCTGACCCTTTGGAAGCGGATTGCCCAGCACGTCCAGTTTTTCTTCGGTAAGATACTTTTGCAGATTGTCCTGAAGCAATTTATTTACCTCATCAACCTTAACTGCCTTACCGTACTGCTTTTGTACAAGACCCATAGGTACGTGACCTTTTCTAAACCCGGGAATGTTAGCCGATTTACGATAATCTTTCAGTACTTTTTGCACGTTTTCGCTGTAGTCATCTTTAGCAATAGCTACTTTGAGTACTGCATTAAGCTCATCAATATTCTCTCGTGTAATATTCATCTTCTAGTGGAATTTTCCTATAAAATTTGGAGTGCAAAAGTACATCTTTTTTAGATGCCTGCAAAGTTTATAACCACTTAGCATTCAGCAGACTTTTATTCTTCTTTAATTAAGGCAAAAAGCACAGACTGAAATAACGAAAGCAACAAGCTAAATAACAATGCCCACCAGATTCCGTCAACAACAAATCCGCTTACAAAATAGCCTGCAAGCCAAATAATAATCGCATTAATAAACAGTAAAAAAATTCCCAGCGTAAGAATAGTAATAGGCAGCGTGAGCACTATAAGAATAGGTTTCACAATAAGTCGAAGCAACGCAATTACAATAGCCACTATAAATGCAGTAAAGAAGGACGTGACGCTTATACCCGGAAGCAGATAGCCCAAAAGGATAACTGCAATTGCAGTAAGCAACAGTTTTAGTAATGTTTTCATAGGGTTAAGTTTAGAACTTAAAAATAAAAAAACGCCGTCAGTAGCTGACGGCGTTAAATCTTAAAACCTGCATAAATATTTAATTACCCAAATCTGAAGCAGGAAGTACTGTTACCGTGGCATAGTTCCCAATATTTACCTTAGGCACAGTAGAACCATAGGTATCATTAATAGCATCAATCGCCAAATTTGCTAGATGCGCATATCCGCGAGGAGTAGGATGAACTCCGTCAAGGGAAAAAGCACCACCTGTTGCAAATGTGGAAGTCAATGTTCCGGAGTCGTAGGTTATTCCTCCATTTGCGAGTTGATTTAATGTTGCTCGCGCATCAACAAGAGCCAGGCCGTTTGCCTGAGCGATGCCTGCAATTGTATTATTATACGCTGTCTGAGCCGCAGTAATAAGTGCCTGCTCTGAAGGGGTGAGCACAAACTGATCTGTTACCGGAGAACCTACCCCAATTGCTGAGCTGGGATCGTTAGGATTTGCCAAAGTACCCAGCACCGTTCTGGAGGTAAGTACAAACAAATCGTCTGGTGTACTTTGTCTTAATTTAGGAAGAAAAGTTCCGGGAGCCGTAGGATTGGGCAAATTGGTAAGACTTTCATCTAAAATCACTGCTCCATTTTGACCCGCATTGAAATTTATAGTGCGTGCATCCCGCTCTGCAGGAGTAATAAAACCTAATGCCGCATACTGTGCCATCGCACCATTATATTGCGCATATGCCTGATTTACCCCGGCTGCAGTTGCTGCATCTAAAGGAATGGGATTGTAAGGCACAGTTGTAAAAAATGGAATAGATGTCACATCTGGAATATTAAACAACACCCCGCCTGAGGCAGAAGCGGTCAAAGCATTTACTTCATCGTTATATACGCTGGCAAAAACATTAGGATCTGTAATGTCATTTGGACCATATGTAGCCGGATTTAAATTACCGGTTTGATCGACGCCTACACCCCCGCTGGTTGCATAGCTTAAAATGTCGTTGTTTCCAATCCACAAGGAGAAAAACGTGGGGTTTTGCGCCGTCGCATCCTGAATGATTGTTGCATTAGTACTGCTTGCAAAACGCACAAAGTATGGATTAGAGGCACCGGCACTTACCCCTGCAATATTACCGTAACCAGGCGCGACTAAATGAAAGCTCTTTGCTCCCGGCACCCCCATATTATTAAAAGGACCGGTAAGTACATTTCCTATTTCAGTAGTTGGCATGCCACTTAATCGAACCGGTGCAGGAGCACCCTGAGCATCGACCGCTAGAACAAATCTGTTTTCAGTAATTTGATTACCGTTTGCTAAAAGTCCTCCCAGGTTATCATTTACTAATGGTTGATTAAATTCTCCCCCGCCTGCAAGTGCAAATTGCCCCGCAAGGATATTAGGAAAACTGTTTTCCTGCCCGGTAATATACAGAGCGCCATCGGCGTAACCTGCTGTTAAGGAATTCCCCACAGCAACAAAGTTAGAAAAGTCGGCAGAGCCACTGGTATACACACCTCCGTCTTCAATAGGATTGTCCAGTTCTGCTTCACAAGCTGTGAGAAGCACGGCAGACAGGGCCATTAATTTTATATAGTTTTTCATCTGTTTAATTTTTATCTGTTTATGGGTCAGATGTAATTTCACCGAAGCACACTCGCACTATCAGGAGTTGTGCAGGCTCATTTCATTACACGAGCGCCGTTCTACATCTTATAGGTTAATCCAATTCCAGGTATGAAGGCACTTGATTTATAGGTACCACCAAAAGAGGAACCGTCATCTACAAAATCATACGATTCATTTATTTCTTTAAATCTTACGTAAAGAAACGATGCATCAATGGCAAAGCTATTTGATATATCAAAAGAAAGTCCGGCAGTAAAACCGTTAGAATCATTACGAGGCGTTTCTGGAGCAAAATATCCGGATCGGATAGGGGTTTCGTCAAAGTAGTAACCGGCTCTCAGCGTAAATTTTTCGCTAGCGGCATAAGCTAAACCAAATTTATAAATAGATGAATTCCTGTAATTTCTGGGATTTATAGACTCTCTTCCGTTACCAAAAATGATATCTAAATCTTCATAAACATCCCAAAAGGTTCGGGTGTAATCAAAGTTAAACACCCACTTTTTGCAATCGTAAGAAAGACCCACTGTAAGCTCTGCCGGTAAAGGTAAAGACGCTTCAAAACCGGTTTCTCCATTTGAAGGGATAGTGGTCCCTCCAACATTAATGGGCGCACCCGAATCATTCGGGAAGTTGGCAAAAGTAGCGGTACCTTCGGTAGACTCTAGAATGATCTCAGATCGATAATTTGCTCCTATTCTAAAATTATCTGTAACATTAAACAAGGCACCGAGTGACCAACCCCAATTAGTAACCCCACTATCATCTATGGTTACATTAGATCGATTTCCTTCAATATCTGTTAAAAACCTACTGGCATTTCGATTAAAATTTACGTTACCCGTTACAAAAATAGGCCCTCCACCTATACTCATCACCTCATTTATTTTTAAGGAAATTAAAGGTTGAATGAAAATAGCTGAAAGTTCAATATTATTAACTAAATGGGAGCCGGCCCAGTCAGTAGGCCATTCCACAGTACTACCATAAGGTGTGTATACTGCAAGACCCAGGCTCATCCACTCGGTTGCTGCATAAGAACCATAGGCATAAAAGGGCGTTCCCATAGGGCTGTCTGTCTGCGCATATTGCCCGGTACTCTCATTTTGCCAGGCTACACTTGAAAAAACGCCAAAACCACCGGCCGAAACATTCAGCCTGTTTTCTAAATAAACCAAACCCGCAGGGTTAAAAAATGCAAGTTCGGCGGTGTTCACATACGCCACACCAGTGTGACCCATTGCGAGGGCTCGTTGCCCTTGAAGCCCTACACGATAGCCTCCCGCAAACGATGTAGCGGAAGCTAGCAAGAAGAGGGACGCTAGTAAAATTTTTCTCATGATTATGATAAAGGTTTATGATTAGGGAGCTTTAAAACATGTATGCAAAAACAACATTTGTTATGCATACATAATAAATCCGTAAACAATGTTATAAAATTTTCTTGAGTTCTTAGAATATTTATATCCTTTTTATGAATACCCTAAAACTATCTGGCGCTATACTGCTATATACACAAGAAATAGAGAACTAAGCTAGTAGATTATTGAGCTTTTTTTCTTAAAATGACCTTAAACTCTCAATGCAATGCTTATTGCTTTTCGAGAAAATGCATCACTTCCTTATAAAAATCTTCAGGATTCTCAGCATGAAGCCAGTGGCCTGCATTCTTGATTCCTACAATTTTGGAATTTGGAAAATGTGCCTGGATTAAAGCCGTATCCTCTGACTTTATATAATCCGATTTTAATCCATTCAGGAATAGCGTGTCGCCTTCATAAATAGTCTGCGTAGGTAGGGCTTCGCCAATAGCCTCTACTTCACGGGTCAAAATCGGAAGATTCACCCGTAAAGCCAGGGTTTTATCTTTTTGCCAGTATAAATTTTTAAGCAGGAACTGCCGCGTACCCCAATCTTTTATATGATTCTCTAAAAATTCATCAGCAGCGCCACGTGAAGTACGTGCCTCCTGATTTTCAGAAAGAGCCTTAAGTCCATCTAAGATTTTTTGATGATGAGGCGGGTAATGTCTGGGACCTATATCAGCAATGATCAATTTATCCAGCAACTCAGGATATTGCATTGCAAAAAACATAGCCGTTTTACCTCCCATGGAATGCCCAAGTAAAACAATGGATTCCAGGTTGTGCTTATCGCAATATTCCTTCACGTCTTTTGCTAAAACCTCGTAATTGAATACTTCACTGTGAAAACTACGCCCGTGATTGCGCTGGTCTACCAGATGAATCTCATAACCGTTTTCAGCAAATTGATTGGCAAGAGTTTTCCAGTTGTCCCCCATTCCTAAAAATCCATGAAGAATAACGAAAGGTTTGCCTTTCCCGCTGATGCTGCTGTGTAAACTCATTTCAAGACAGGGCTTTTATATAAGACTGAATGGTTTTTTCAAGACCCATATACAGGGCTTCTGCAATTAAGGCATGACCAATAGAAACTTCCAGTAGGCCGGGAATACTGTCTGCAAAAAACTTGACATTTTCCAGAGAAAGATCATGGCCGGCGTTAAGACCCAAATTAAGGTCCTGCGCCAGGAGGGCGGCTTCTACATAGGGCTTTACAGCACTGGGATGCCCTTCCTTAAACCCGGTTGCAAAAGCTTCGGTATACAATTCAATACGATCTGTACCGGTTTCTTTAGCTCCTTCCACCATTTCTAAAACAGGATCTACAAATATAGAGGTACGTATTCCGTTAGCTTTAAATTCCGAAATCACTTCCTGTAAGAACGATTTGTTTGCCAGCGTATCCCATCCTGCATTAGAAGTAATAGCATCAACGGCATCTGGCACCAGGGTAACCTGCTGTGGTTTTACCTCAAGAACCAGATTTATAAACTTCTCCACAGGATTACCTTCCATATTCAACTCGGTCGTAACCACTTCCT
This sequence comes from uncultured Flavimarina sp., assembly GCA_964398145.1. Taxonomy (GTDB): domain Bacteria; phylum Bacteroidota; class Bacteroidia; order Flavobacteriales; family Flavobacteriaceae; genus Leeuwenhoekiella. Next base: position 12,782 of record CAYNMH010000003.1, read on the forward strand.
TAAGATCCCGGGCATCCTGATACCTGATATGGCGCTCATCGGGCCGGGGATGTATTGTAATACCCTGTGCTCCAAAAGATTCTATATCCTGTGAAGTTTTAATAAGATCTGGAACGTTTCCCCCGCGCGCATTGCGCAAGGTTGCAATCTTATTAACATTTACGCTTAACTTAGTCATTTCAATAATTGTAACTTTGTGAGCAAAAATACAAAGTAACAGGTCGTTGCCCTTACTTTTTTAATTTTATTAAGGAACGAAAAGCTATGGAAATTACCGACTATATACTGAAAGATATTGATCCGCTTGAAGAATCCCGCCTCACCGGTGATGCGCAGGACCTCTTTTCTCAGACAACTTATTCGCACATCCCCATTACCCGGGAAGGTACTTATGTAGGTTGCCTTAATGAAAACGATGTACATTGTCTTGAAGCCCCCTCTGCTATCGCAGACCATAGCCATATGTATGAAGTTTTTTTTGTAACAACCGAAACCAACTGGCTTAATGTGGTAGAAGTTTTTGCCCAAAACAGTACAAACTTATTGCCGGTGCTCGATGCTGAAACCGCAGCCTATCTGGGCTACTACGAGCTTGCAGATGTAATGACCTATTTTAACAACACCCCGTTTCTTAACGAAACCGGAAGCATCCTGGTAATAGAGCACGGAATCCACGATTACAGTTTTAGCGAGATAAGCCAGATTGTAGAATCTAATGATGGAAAAATTTTAGGAGCATTCATTTCAAGAATTTCTAATGATGTTGCCCAGATTTCTATAAAAATTGGCGTCAACACCAGTTTTAACAACATTTTACAGGCTTTCAGAAGATATGGATATGCCATTGTATCTCAACATCAGGAAGATGCATTCATCAAAGATTTGAGAGAGCGTTCTCAATACCTTGAAAAATACCTGAACATTTAATTAGAGCGTATGAAAGTAGGTATCTACGGGCAGTTTTACCATAAAAATTCAGGGAAGTATGTGCAGCAGCTCTTGGATCTTTTGCACCAGAAGGGTGTTGAGGTAATCATTGAAGAAAATTTTCTCAAGCTCATTCACGCCAACGAGGAAATTCATAAAACCTATTCGCATTTCAGCACCTTTGAAGAACTCGACAACTCCTATGACCTCTTTTTCAGTATAGGCGGCGATGGCACCATCCTGCAAACCATAACGTATGTACGCGATCTTAATATTCCCATTGTGGGGATTAATACCGGCAGGCTCGGGTTTTTGGCTACCGTAAATAAAGAGAAACTGGTTTCGTCTGTAGAAGAAATTTTAAAAAACAACTACAGTATTACCGAACGCTCCCTGATCAGCATTAAGGCTTCATCACCTAACGCCACCCTTGAGGAACTCAATTTTGCTCTAAACGAAATTACCGTAAGCAGAAAGAATTCGACCTCGATGATTTCGGTAGAAACGTCATTAAACGGAGAACATCTTACCAATTACTGGGCAGACGGCCTTATAATTTCAACCCCTACAGGCTCTACAGGTTATAGCCTGAGTTGTGGCGGGCCGGTCATAATGCCTAAAACGTCCAGCTTTATTCTTACACCTATAGCGCCTCACAATCTCAATGCGAGACCCATTGTGGTGCCAGATTCTACCGTAATAAAGCTGAAAGTTAGCGGCCGCGAGGCAGATCATTTGGTTTCTTTAGATTCCAGAATCGCGACCCTGCCCGTTGAAACTGAAATGACCCTAACCAAAGCTCCTTTCAACATTAAACTGGTGTTACTCGAGGAAGACACCTTTTTGACTACCCTTCGCAAAAAGTTACTTTGGGGTGAAGACAAACGCAACTAAACAATAAACTACACCTCCTTTTTGTTATTAGGAAGAAAAAACGCACTAAGATGCTTCACCGAACAATATTGTTATATTTGCAAACTTTTAAAAATCGATGAGGTATTTTACAGTTCTTATTATTACGCTGCTTAGCGGGGCTCAGCTCCACAGCCAGACCTATGAAATAGGACTGTTTGCAGGCGGAAGTAACTTTATAGGAGATGTAGGCAACTCCAGCTATATAAATCCAAACGCGCCGGTTCTTGGTGGTATTGCTAAATGGAACCGAAGTGCACGCCATGCCTTTCGCGCCAGCGTGCTTTTTGCCAATTTAAATGCTTCCGATTTTAAAAGTGACGACATCAGACGCCAGAACCGGGGCTATGAATTCAGCGGCTCTCTAATAGAAGGTTCGTTGGGCATTGAATATACCTTTTGGGATTTTGACATGCACGAAAGTTTCAACAGACCTGCAAGTCCCTATTTATACACCGGGTTCACGTATTTTTACCATGATTCTTTTGCCCTGGACCCTGTAGAAGATGCTCTGGTAAAAACAGATTCAGAATGGGATCTGGCAATCCCTATGGTTTTAGGCTTTAAAGCCCAGGTGAGCAGCAGTTTTGTGCTGGCTCTTGAACTGGGTGCGCGTTATACTTTTGCAGATAATCTAGACGGAAGTTTTCCGGGTGAGGAAGAATATGGAAATGTCAGTTTTGGTAATATCAATAATAAAGACTGGTATATGTTTTCAGGATTAACAATAACTTATACCTTTGGCAGGCAACCATGTTACTGCGGTTTTTAAAAAAATTGAGATGGAATTTTTAGACCAAATTAATCAAGATAAATTGCCTGCGCATATTGCCGTTATTATGGATGGCAATGGCAGATGGGCTAAAAATCAGGGTTTATTACGTGTAAAAGGCCATAAAAAAGGCACCAAAGCCGTACGACAAACCATTGAAGCCTGCGCAGAGCTGGGCGTACCTTATGTTACCTTATATGCCTTTTCCACGGAAAACTGGAACAGACCTAAATTAGAAGTAGATACCCTGATGAATCTTTTGGTTTCTTCACTTAAAAAAGAAATCAGCACCCTTCAGGATAATAATATTTCCCTCTCAGCAATAGGTAGTCTCGACAGCCTGCCCAAGAAAGCACAGCACGAGTTGAGTGAAGTTATTGAAAAAACAAAACAGAACACCCGCTTAAAGCTCACGTTGGCTCTGAGTTACGGGGCCCGTGAAGAGCTTATAAAAACTGTTCAGGAAATCAGTCAAAAAGTTAAAAAAAACTTAATTTCGCCACATTCAATAAACGAGTCAGTCATTAAGGAGCATTTGTATACCCACAATTTGCCTGACGTAGACTTGCTTATACGTACCAGCGGTGAGCAGCGTATAAGCAATTTTTTATTGTGGCAAATCGCCTATGCCGAGTTGTATTTTACACCCGTGCTGTGGCCCGATTTTACTAAAGAACATCTGTACGAAGCAATTTATAATTATCAGAAAAGAGAACGACGATTTGGAAAGACGAGTGAGCAAATTAATTAAACAGATGCCTGTCAAACAGCGCCTTTTAATGTCTTTATTAGTAAGCTGTTTTACGTTTACCTCCCTTTTTGCACAACAAGATTTACCGGTATCCAATGGTAAACAGTACACCATAGGTAAACTATCAGTGGTTGGTGCAAAACAGTATAATGAGCAAACTGTAATTGCCTTTACCCGCCTAAGACCTGGCGAGCAGGTTTACCTGCCCGGAGATCGCATCAGTAATGTTATTAAAAAACTTTGGGATCTTGATTTGTTTAGTGACATCAACCTGTATGCTACAATCAATGGCGATGTGGTAGATCTTAAATTTGAGATTGAAGAAGTGCCTGAACTTAATGAAGTAACCATTACCGGCATCAAGGAGAAAAAAGCCAAGGATATCATTAAGGATAACGACCTTAAGAAAGGTGCCAAAGTAACCGAAAACCTGATTACAAAAACTAAATACTATATTGAGAATAAGTACAAGAAAGAAGGCTATCTTAACTCGAAAGTTAGTATTATAACCAGGCCGGTTACAGATACCGTAGCTTCGCAAAAAGTGGATATGCTTGTTAATGTGGAACTGAGTGACCGCGTTAAAATAGAAGACATTGAATTTATAGGCAATGATGAACTCTCTGATGCCAAGTTGCGCAAGCAGATGAAAAATACCAAGCAGAAAAATTTAATCCGCTTTTGGAAACGTTCTAAATATATTGCTGAAAACTACGCCGAAGATAAAGTTTCAGTTATTGATAAATACAAGGAGAAAGGTTTTAGAGATGCCCGTATTGTTTCCGACACCCTTATTCACAGCGGTGAAGATTTAATAACCTTGAAACTTACGGTAGAAGAAGGTGATAAATATTACATTGGCGATATTGATTTCTTAGGGAATACCGTTTATTCAGACCGCGAACTGGCAAGGCAATTAGGTCTCGAAAAAGGAGATGTTTACAATGGTGTTCTTTTAAAAGAGCGTATTTCTAAAGATGGCGACCCTAATGCAGATGACCTTTCCAACTTATATAAGAATAGTGGTTATTTATTCTCTTCCATCAATCCTGTTGAGACTAACGTTGAAAACGACACCATTGATTTTGAAATACGTATAACCGAAGGTAAACTGGCTTATTTTGACCGGATTACCATAACCGGAAACGACAAGACCAAAGACCGCGTCATTTACCGTAACCTGCGTACCCGGCCGGGGCAGCGCTACAGCCAGGCAGCAGTATTACAAACAACCCGTGAGCTGGGTCAGACCGGTTTCTTTGATCCGGAACAATTAAATCCGCAGTTTTTAAATGCAAATCCTTATGATGGGACTATAGATATTAACTACGCATTGGTAGAACAAGGAGCCAGCCAGATTGAACTTCAGGGCGGTTATGGCGGTGGAGGCTTTGTTGGAACCCTGGGGTTATCATTCAACAACTTCTCAATACAGAACCTGTTTAACAAAGAGGCCTACCAGCCGCTTCCTATGGGTGACGGTCAGCGATTTAGTCTTAGAGCACAGGCCAGTACCTTTTATCAAACGTACAGTGCATCTCTGGCTGAACCCTGGTTAGGTGGTAAAAAACCGGTACAATTACAACTAAGCTTTTCACACAGTATTCAGTATCGCTTCGATTTTACCGGAGGCCGTCAGGCAAGACCCAATAGAGATCAGCGTTTCCTGATTACAGGTGGTTCTATTGGTTTGGCTAAACGACTTGAAGTTCCTGATAACTATTTTACGATATCTCATTCGATTAGTTTTCAGCACTTCGACTTAAAAAATTATAATGTGGGTCTGTTTACCTTTGGAAATGGTTCTTCGGAAAACCTGGCCTATACCATTGGTATTTCGCGTAATGAAACCGATGTGAACCCTATTTTCCCTAGATCGGGCTCTAAATTCAACTTAACTGCAAAGCTGGCACCTCCTTACTCGTTGTGGAACGGTACTGATTATAAGCAATTGGCAGAAGATCGTGCAGTGGCAGATGCCGCGGGAGACCGGCAGACCGTTGCCGAAATTGACCAGGAACGCTTTAACTGGCTGGAATATTACAAAGTCAAGTTTGAAGGGCAATGGTTTACATCACTGGTAGGTAAATTGGTTTTAAGCAGTAAAACAGAGTTTGGTTTCTTAGGCGCGTACAACAATGACCGCGGCATACCCCCATTTGATCGCTTCTTCCTGGGAGGTGATGGTTTAGGAGGTTTTGCATTAGACGGTCGTGAGGTTATTCGATTGAGAGGATACCCTAATCAATCTGTACTGCCTCAGGATCGTTCAGAAAATTCAGATTTCGATCGTAATGACGGGGCAACTATTTACAATAAATTTGAATTTGAACTTCGTTATCCTATTACTTTAAAACCTTCGGCATCCATTTATGCCTTGATGTTTGCAGAAGCAGGAGCTTCCTTTGACAATTTTAGAAATTATAATCCGTTCTTAATGAACCGTTCTGCCGGCGCAGGTATTCGTATATTTATGCCGGCCTTTGGTTTGCTTGGTATCGATTTTGGTTACGGGTTTGATCCTATTCCGGGTACTGTGGGTGGTCCTAATGGATGGGAGACTCACTTTATAATCGGCCAGCAGTTTTAAATTTGGCACGATATTTTCTAAAGTAGCAGTATCTATGAGAACACCCGTTTTAATTTTTAGTCTAATCCTGGTTATGCTGGGTGCAGAATCAAGAGCACAACGTAGTATTCGTATAGGTTATGTAGATATGAATTACATCTTAGAAAATGTACCGGAGTATCAGGAAGCACAGACTCAGCTCGATAAACGCGTAGCCGAGTGGAAAATTGAAATTGAGAAGCGCAACAAGGAGATAGAGCAAATGAAACAAGCCCTGGATAACGAGCGGGTTCTATTAACCCAGGAACTCATAAAGGAGCGGGAAGATGAAATTCGCTTTATGCAAAATGAAATACTGGATTATCAACAAAAGCGTTTTGGTCCAGAAGGTGACTTGATAAAGCAACGCAGTGTTTTGATTGAACCTATACAGGATCAGGTATTTAATGCCGTTCAGGAAATAGGAAAAGCCAGACAATATGATTTTGTACTTGATAAATCATCAGACCTCGTGATGTTGTATGCGGATAAGCGCCACGATGTGAGTGATCAAATATTATTGAGTATTAAGCGCTCATCAAAACGCAATCAGGTACAGTCGCGTTCAGACAAAGATGATTTGGAACGTACGGAAGCTTTGACCATTGAAGAAGTACGTGAACGGGAAAAACGGGAAGCCGAAGCAGATGCTAAACAAACTGAACGCGAGCAGATTATAGAAGCCCGACGGGCCAGTCGGGATTCTCTTCAAAATGCGAAAAGAGAAGAATTTGAACGTCGCCGTCGTGAAATTTTAGAAGAACGTCAACGCAAAAAGGATTCGGTTGAAGCGGCAAGGTCTGGGAACACCTCAAGTAATCCACCTGGTGTACCGGTAGGGACACCTCCTGCAACTATGACACCTGAACAGCGCAGACAGCAAATATTGCAAGAGCGCCAAAGACGCCGAGATTCTATACTGGAAAGCAGAAAGAAACAAAAAGATTCAATAAAATAACTTAAAATTTGCTCCGGTCACGAGCCTAAAAGGACCACTATTTTTTAAATAATTATAACACTTAATATCAGAACAATGAAACACGTTAAAACCCTAGTTGTAGCCTTAGCCCTAATTTTAGGAACGACAGGATTTATCCAAGCTCAAGACTTAAAAGTTGCTCACATTGCGACTCAGGACTTGCTTACCTCTATGCCTCAATACAAACAAGCTCAGGCTGACCTGGAGAAGCTGCAAAGTTCGTATGACGCTGAGATGAATACCATGGCTGAAGAGCTAAAGAAAACTATGACCCGTTATGGTAACGAAGCTCCTAACCAGACAGACGAGACTAACCTGCAACGTCAGGCCGAAGTAGAGCAAACCCGTAATAAGATTATGGAATACCGTCAAAATGCGCTTAGAGATCTTCAGAAAAAAGAAGCTGAAGCCCTACAACCCATTATTGAAAAAGCCCGTACTGCCATTCAAAAAGTGGCTCGCGCCAAAGGTTATAAATACGTGTTGGACAGTACTACCGGCACCGGTTTAATTTTGGCTGACGGTTACGACCTTATGCCTGATGTTAAAAAGGAATTAGGCATCTAAGCCCAAAATAATTGATAAATACTACTGCCCTTTTGAGCATTCATTAGGGCAGTTTTTTATTTTTGGCGGTATGCAAAACGGGCGACCCATTGGTTTTTTTGATAGCGGTGTAGGAGGTACTTCTATCTGGAAAGAAGTAGTTAAGCTGCTCCCTAGTGAAAATACCATATATCTTGCAGATAGCACCAATGCTCCTTATGGCGAAAAGTCAGGAGAGGAAATCTGTAATCTTTCCGTAAAAAATACGGAAAAACTTTTGAGTCTGAATTGTAAACTTATTGTTGTAGCCTGCAATACGGCAACGACTAATGCTATAGACTTTCTCCGGAAGAATTACAAAGTACCTTTCATAGGAATAGAACCTGCAATCAAACCTGCAGCGCTTTCTTCAAAAAGTAAAGCAGTAGGAATTTTGGCCACAAAAGGAACCTTAAGCAGCAGCCTCTTTGCGCGTACCTCAAGCTTATATGCAAGTGATCTTAACGTTATTGAAGTTATAGGCACAGGTCTCGTAGAACGCATCGAAAACGGACTCATCAATACCGAAGAAACACGACGTTTGCTTGATGCCTATCTAGAGCCCATGCTGGCACAAAACATTGACTATCTCGTGCTGGGATGCAGTCACTACCCCTATTTGATTCCGCTATTGCGGGAACTGCTGCCGGGAGAAGTACAAATTATTGATAGTGGCAGGGCTGTTGCGCTACAAACCCGCAAAATTCTGGAACTGAACTCCCTGCTTAATTCCACACCAGAACAAGCAAAACACAGTCTGTATACGAATGCAAGTGTAAAAACCTTGGCTGCACTTACTGCAGATGTTTCGGTTGATAAGCAAGTAAGTTTTTTGGATTTTTAATTGATAGCCGGGCAATTACACTCGTAGGGCTCACGACGTTCACCAAAGTCGTAACCTAGCGTAATCTGATGAAAACCATTGCTCAACACCACTTCATTTTGTTGGTAAGTGTAGGTGTAGCCTACTAAAAAGCGATTGTAAGTAACGCCCACAAATGGAGTGATATATTGCGAGCGCTGACTCGTTACTCTGCCATCACTATTGAGATATTGCGCACCGTCCAGATTGCGACGGTAAGACAAACCTCCCCATAATTTTCCCCAATCGAATTTACGGTAGACTTTTCCGTTGACATCAATACTTACTTCCTGCGTTTCATCTGTAGCCTGAAGCATCAAAGAAGGCTCGTAACTCCAGGGACTGTTATATTTTCCGAACACATAACCCACGGAAGCCAGATAACGCCGCTGATTGGTCGATTCCAGTTGTGGGCTGAAAATCGCGCGTTGGCGTGGCAAAACGTTTTTAACGGTAGCATGAGCATAAAAATCAAGGAAGTAATACGACATCCCAATATCTACATTGAAATAGCTGTCGGTTTGACTTCCGCCGGAAATTACCGGATCAAAATCGATTAAATCAAATGCACTTTCATCCAGAGTTGTTTGCATCAACCCCACATTTAATCCAAATGAAAGCTGATTGAGATCAACGTAATTACGGGATAGCAATAAATGATAAGCAAAGGTTGCAAATACACCGCGCTGCGAAAAGTTTCCGTTTTCATCGGAAAAAAGGATACCTCCAAGCCCTACTTTATCGCCAACCCTTCCGTTTACGGCAGCTGTATAAAGGTTAGGAGCATCCTCCACATCAAACCATTGCTGTCTTCCAGTAAGGCGTATTTGGTTTGCATTTGCAGCCCCCGCCATAGATGGATGTAGCAGATATAAATTTTCAGTCAGATAATCCCAATATACAGGAATACCTTCCTGAGACCGCCCCGCTAAACCACACAAAAGCAGTAGACTAATAAATATTTTTTTATGCAGCATAAGGCGTATGAAAAAACTGTTATAACACGTTTAGGGCTAACGTTGTAAATCTAAATAAATTATGACAGGCAAGCGAGTTAGAGACTTAAAAAAAATGCTATCCAAAGCAAAAAAGCTAAATTTGCGGTAAAATTAAAAACTATGAGCACCTACGCTATCTCCATAGAACCTACGTCTAATCCTGCAATTAAAAAATTTCAGGCAAATCAGTTTTTGGTAGATCATACCAGCTACGAATTTCACAACATTGATGAGGCTAAAAATTCACCTTTGGCTCAACAGCTTTTTTACCTGCCCTTTGTTAAGACTGTTTACATCTCTCAAAATTTTATCGCAGTTGAAAAATTCAATATTGTCGAATGGATTGATGTTCAGGATGAACTTGCCGGTCAACTTGAAAATTTTCTAAACGACAACGGTGTGGTGATCATCGAAGATGCCACTTCTAAAAAAATACCAGTAACCGTGTATGCCGAAAGCACTCCCAACCCTGCTGTATTGAAGTTTGTTACTAATAAAAAAATAGTCACCGAAACATTAGAGTTCAAGAATATAGATGAGGCCAAAAACGCTCCTCTGGCACTGCAGCTTTTTCATTTCCCTTTTGTCAAGGAAGTGTTTATGGACTCCAACTATGTGAGCATCCAAAAGTATGAGATGGCAGAGTGGGATGAAGTTTTCCAGGAAGTGCGTGAGTTTATAAAGAACTGGATTGAAGATGGAAAAGAAATCGTTTCTGCTGGCTTCAAAAAAACACCTCAGGCGGTGGAGCAGCAAAAAGAGCACGACTTTGAAAGTATGGATGATACTTCCAAAGAAATTGCAAATATTATTGAAGAATACGTAAAACCAGCTGTAGCCAGTGACGGAGGGAATATTCTGTTCAAAAATTACGATCCGAAAACGAAAAATGTACAGGTTGTTTTACAGGGTGCCTGTAGCGGCTGTCCCTCTTCTACCTTTACCCTTAAAAATGGTATTGAGACCATGTTAAAAGAAATACTGCAGGGTAGAATCAACAGCGTAGAAGCTATTAATGGTTAATTAGGATTAACAAATCCTTAGTGCATAAGTGCCCTAATTATTGTAAATTGAGAATTCAACAATTTAAATAACCAAAAAAGATAATTATGGCAGTTTTAAAAGTTATAGAAGTATTAGCAAGTTCAAACAAAAGTTGGGAACAGGCTACAGCAAATGCGGTTAAAGAAGCTTCAAAAACCGTTAAAAACATACGCTCTGTATATGTAAAAGAGCAAAGCGCTTTGGTTACCGGCGATACGGTTTCTGAGTTTAGAGTGAATGTAAAGATCACCTTTGAAGTAAAATAAACTTCACTTTAAAAAACTAGAAAAAGCCTGCACCTCACTCGTGCAGGCTTTTTTAATAATCCATCATCTATGATTTTCAGTTATAGAGATTTGCACAATTAATACAACCGGCATTAGAATTAACGTAATTTAAACAGAACAATTTTTTATTTCTGAAGCTTATCCAAGACCTTTACAAAAAAGAAGAATTTATGCAATTTGATATCAACGAGATTGAAAGCTATGTCAATAAATTTGGCGAAAAAATTATAGATTTCTTACCCAGCCTTTTAGGTGCTATTTTGCTGCTTATTGTCGGTTTATGGGTTATCAAAATCATCAACCGACTGGTTAAAAAATTCTTCGACAAAAAAGATTACGATCTTACTCTAGAAAAATTTATTCAGGATCTTATAAATTGGACCTTGAAAATACTTCTGGGTGTTGTTGTAATCACCCAACTGGGCGTAGAGTCTTCATCCTTGATTGCGGTTATTGGTGCTGCCGGTTTAGCCATAGGTCTTGCATTACAGGGATCGTTATCCAATTTTGCCGGAGGAGTACTCATTTTACTTCTAAGGCCCTTTAAAGTTGGCGACTGGATTTCTGCGCAGGGCGTTGATGGTTCGGTTAAAGAAATTTCGATTTTTAACACGCGCCTCATAACCTTTGGTAATCAGGAAGCTATTATCCCAAACGGGAAACTTTCAAATGACAACATCATTAATTACACCTCTCAGGGAATACGTCGTAACGCACAAACCTGGGGAATTTCTTACGATAGCGATATTAAACTTGCTAAAGAGATTCTCTTGAATCTGGTCAATGAGCAGGAAACCGTTCTTCACGATCCCCATCCTGAGCCGATGATTGTAGTGACTGAACTGGCTGACAGTTCTGTGAATTTATCGCTGCGTTTCTGGGCCACTAATGATGATTACTGGGCATTACACTGGTACATCCTTGAAGAAGGTAAACGCAGACTTGAGGAACAGGGTATCGTAATTCCATTCCCGCAGCGCGATGTACACGTTTTTAATGAAAGTGGAGCTACTTTTACAGGAAAATAAACCATTGAGGTACTTTTAACCCATTGGCAGAGCCAATAAATTTACTTTTTTGAAGTGATGTGAAAATCCTTCAGATAAAAAGGTTCGAAATAAGCGACATCCTCCGTGTCGCTTATTTTGTATTTAGCATTTGCCAGAATAACCATCTCTCTGGCAGATGGAAGTGCTGTGTCGTTAAAATGAGCGTGAGGATGCGTAAGAATCTCCTTCAGCTTGCTAGCTCCGTTTCCTATAAATAACACCTTCCCGGCATTGAGATAATCTTTAAAAGAGCTCTCCTCAACAATCTGTGCCTGAATCTCCCTTACCTGCTTTCCGTACTGTGCAAAAACTGCACTGTAAACTTCCATTCGGCGGGCATCCAGAACCGGAATTACAAAATCATAAGTTTCATTCTCGCGATTAACCTGCATGGCCAGCGCTTCAAGCGTTTGAGTAGCGATGAGAGGTACATCCAGCGCAAAGCAAATTCCTTTAGCAGCACTCACACCTATGCGCAAGCCCGTGTAGGAACCCGGACCTTTGCTTACTGCAACAGCATCAATCGCTTCTTTGGCAATTCCGGCTTGTTTTAAAACATCGGCGATATAAAGATGCAAGCGTTCTGCGTGTGAATAATTAAGCCCCATATCTTCTTTAACAGCCAAAATACGTTGGCCGTCAGCAAGAGCTACGGAGCAATTAGTAGTGGTGGTTTCCAGGCAAAGGATAATAGGCATAGTTAGTCTTCTTCTGAAGGACCAAAATTAGCATCTTTTTTCACCTCTACCAGATCTCCGTCCTTTAGTAATTTAGTAACCGTATTGTATGGTCCTACAATAACCGTTTCCCCGGTCTCAAGACCAGAAGTAACCACGATTTCAGAATCGTCCTGAATGCCCGTTTTTATACGTTTAAGCACGGCTTTATCTCCATCCTTGACAAATACGGCTTCATATTGGTTATCTCCAAAAGCTGCGGTTTCTGTAGTATCATTTTTAACAACAACCGCACTTATGGGCACAGAGATAGCATTAGAAACACTCTTCGTGATGATGTCAACGGTAGCCGTCATACCGGGACGAAAAGGAGAATAACGTTCAGGCTTTCCCTCTAGCAAATCGGCATAAGATTCTTCCAGAATGCGCACTTTAACCTTGAAGTTAGTAACCTGATCTGCAGTAAGATTGCTTTCGGCAGAGTTAGCGATCTCAGTCACTTCTCCCTTAAATATTTTTTTCAGATAAGCATCAACCTCCACACGGGTAGAATCACCAATATTGATCTTTACAATATCATTCTCATTCACATCTACCTCAACTTCCATATTTTTTAAATCGGCCACCCGCATAATTTCGGTACCTGCCATTTGCTGAGTTCCTACCACCCGTTCGCCCAATTCCACATCAAGTCTGGAAATAGTGCCGCTAATGGGTGCATAAATAGTGGTACGCGATAAATTATCTCGGGACTGATTTACATTAGCAGCCGCGCTTTGTACACTGTAATAAGCCGATTTTACATTAGCCTGTGCCACTTCATAATCAGAAACCGACTGATCCCAGGCCGATTTAGAAATCACCCCTTTTTCAAAAAGGCTTTTATTACGCTCGTAGTTTGCCTTTGCATTTTTAAGAGTTGCTTCTGCCTGAGTGAGGTTTGCCTGAATATTCTGAAGGGATGCCTGAGCCTGTGTTAATGCAGATTGAATCAAATCTGGATTAATACGTACCAAAAGATCTCCTTTTTCTACCTGCTGACCTTCTACAACAGGCAGTTCAATGATTTCACCGGAAACTTCAGAAGAAATCTTCACTTCTACTTCCGGCTGAATCTTACCGGTTGCTGCAACGGTTTCTATGATATTGGCAAGTGCAATTTCCTTGACTTCTACCGGCTTAAAGTTGCCACTTTTACCGAAAAGTCCTGCTTTTTTAGCCCCTATAAGGCCTAAAATAAGCACTACAACCACTCCAAGAATAATAAGTAAAGTCTTTTTTTTCATCGCTTAATAAGTAAAAATCACTGGTGCTGCGGTTTAAAATTTAAGTTGGTCTACAGGTACACCAAAATAAAGTTCTAAGACCTTCAGCTTGAATATATAATCGTATTTAGCCCGGTTTAAATCGATCTGGGCATTATCATAACGTTGTTTAGATTGACTGAAATCAAATGCGTTGGTCAGGCCCACATCGTAACGATCCTTAGCATACGAATACGCTAACTCCTGAGACTCTACAGCCAACTCTGCCGCCTGGTAAGTCTTAAGAGCCCCCTGGGCATCCAGATACGCCTGATAAACATTAGATTCCAGATCAAGTTGCGCCTGTTCCAGGTTTATTGCGGCACGTTCTGCTGCGATTTTGTTACGTTTCACGTTATTGCGTGCCTGAAAACCATTTAAGAAAGGGATATTTAATTGAAGGCCATAACCTATACCGTCGTTTTGGTACAATTGATTAATAAAGGGATCAGGTCTCACCAAATTACTTATAAAATTTGGACTTTCGCCTATAACCCGTTGTCCAGTATCCTCTACTACTCCAATCTGTTCTAGACTAGTCGGGTTGTCCGGATCTAAATTTTGGGTGAATGAAGTTGCATCCGTATAACGAGTATCGTAACCAAAGAATGCCGAAATAGTCGGATACAAAGCACCCTTTGCGATTTGCACATCTTTTTGTGCCAAATCTAGGTTGTTTTCCGCTATTTTGATTTCGTAACGTTCCTCTTTAGCAGACTCCGTTATTTTCTGAGGGCTGAGAGCCAAAATTTCTTCCCCATAAATCGTGAAATCTCCTTCGGCAATATCAAAATTTTTATAATCGCGAATCAATAAAGTTTGTGCTAAACTTATTAGAGAGATTTGAACCGAATTTTCTGCGGCAGTGATGTTTTGCAATTCAGTGGCATTCTGCGCCTGAACTTCCAGTAAATCTCCGCGTGGAGACACCCCACCGTCAACCAATTCCTGAGTTTGTTCTATTTGACGCTGAGTCACTTCATTCTGAGAACGCAACACTTTTAGGTTTTCTTTGTTTAGAATAACCTGTAGGTAATTATTTGCAACCATCAGTGCGATATCGTCTTCCAGCTTTTCCAGATTATACTGTGCCGCAAGAGCAGAAAGCTTAGCCCGTTGAACCTGTCTAAAGTTTCTAAGACCATCAAAAAGAGTATAGCCCACATTAAGCCTTCCGGTCACAGACAAAAAGGTAGTCGTTTGTGCATTATTGGTTACCGGGTTAAAACTCAAACCGGTATTTTCTGAGACACTGGCATTTCCGTTTAAAGATGGCAAAAAATTACCGGTGGCGTCAGATTTATCAATAAGGGCAGCTTCACGATCAAGCTCTGCCTGGCGAATCTGTATATTTTCGTCCAAAGCCCGTTGTATGCATTCTTGCAACGTCCATTTTTGCTGGGCAAAACCTGTAAAGCCAGCAAAAATCAAAAAAGTAAGAAGTACTAAATGTTTCATAATCGAAATTCTGTTTGATATGTAGTCGTTTTATCAGAAATGTTACAGCTGATTTTAATTTGGCTTAAAAGGATTGAACAGGAACGGTGGCATTCCAAACTTTAATCTGATCATCGGGCTGCACTCCTTCGAGTATTTCTACATAAATCCCATCGCTCACACCCAGCTTTACATCCCGGCGTTCAAACTCCTGATCGCCTACTGCAACTTCTACAAAAGGTTGTTGTGTTTTAGAATCATACTGAATCAAAGCTTCCTTGACGGCTAAAACATCTTCTGCTTTCTCTAAAATAATGGATGCATTAGCACTTAACCCGGCCCGTATAAATGTGGAATCTTTCTTAGACAATGTACCTTTAATTTCAAATTGTACCGCGCCATTTTCGGCTATGCCTTTTGGCGCAATATATCCCAGAGTAGCATCAAATTTTTTATTTTCAATCGCTCCGATAGTAATTTCTAGCGGCAAGCCTTCACTAATTTTACCCACTTCACTCTCGTCAACTTTTCCCTCAAAAATCATATCGCTTACGTTAGCTAAAGAAGCGATGGTGGTGCCCTCATTAAAATTGTTTGCCTCAATAACCTGATTCCCTTCTTTAACCGGAACTTCGAGCACCATCCCAGTTATGGTAGCTCGTACCGAGGTTGTAGCATTACTCCCCAGGCCGGTGGTGGTACCGGTTTTTACGATATCGTAATTTTGACGGGCATTGGACAAATTGACCTGTTGCTGTTTAAAATTTTGAACAGCCTGGTTATATTCGCGCTGACTGTTGTCGAAATCATTGGCACTCACCACTCCTTTTTCAAAAAGGGCTTTTTGCCGGTTGTAAATACTTTCCTGGTTTTCTAAAGTAAGTTCTGCAGTTTCCAGATTATTTTGAGCACTTTGGATGGAATTGCGTGAGCTCACCAAAGAAGAGGCGTTTGGCACCACCTCAATCTGAGCTATTAAATCTCCGGCATTTACAGACTCTCCGGCTTCAACCAGAATATCTTTTATAATACCGGAAATATTAGGCTTGATTAAAATTTCTTCATTGGGAACGATACTCCCTGTGGCCACGGTCTTTTTAATGATGGTTTGGCGTGAAGGTTTTTCGGTTGTATAAATCACAGGATCTTCCTGATTTTTTTGGTAGAAATAATAAAGTGATCCTGCGAAAACAAGGCCTATAATAACCAGAATCGTGATAGTAACAGATTTTTTCATAAAGTAGATTCGTTTTTATTGATGTTTTATTCGTCGCGCAAAGCGTCTATAGGTTTGACTTTGATAGCATTTTGAGCCGGGATAAAACCGGCCAGTAATCCGGAAGTAATCAAAATTGCCAGAGCAACCAGCACAGTTGACAATTCTACACTGGGGTTTGCAAACATTTCCACAGGACCGTTGGCCTCAAGCAGTTTATTAAGCGCAAAGATGACCAGAGCTCCTAAGGAAATCCCGGCCATTCCAGAGATTAAGGTTAGAAATACAGATTCGGTTAAAATCTGACTGCGAATAGACCATGGACTTGCCCCCAAAGCCCGGCGGATCCCGATTTCTTTAGTGCGTTCTTTAACTACAATGAGCATAATATTACTAATGCCGATGATGCCCGATAGTAAAATGAGAATTCCTACAAAATAAGCTACTACTTTAAGAGCGATGAAAAGTCCGTCAACCTTTTGATACTGCTCATATAAGTCAAAGTTGCCAATAGCCCGATCATCTTCAGGGTGAATGCTGTGCCGGTTTTTGATTAGGTCAAATACTTTGGTTTTCAATTTGGTAATAGAATAGCCATCTTTTGCAGTTATTGCCATCCATCCTACCCTATTCCCCATATTGAATGCCTGTGAAAATGCGGTGAAGGGAACATAAATCTGCTTCTGTTCTTCTTCGGCATCGCCATTACTGGCAACCATAGCATAAGTGCCCACAACCATAAAATTGACTCCGTTTATCTTCACATAGGTACCTATTACTTCTTCGCCTTTTTCATAAAGGGCGCTGCGCACTCCCTCTCCTATGATGGCTACCTTTCGCTTTGCTTCAATATCACCATAGTTGATAAAGCGGCCTGAAGTAATGTTCATAGGTTGCTGCTCTATATATTCGGGATAATCACCGTAAACATTAAACGCTCCGGTATTGATACCCCGAACCACATTATTGGCTCCACCAAATCCGCCCAACTGGTTACGCGGCGAAACGAAACGCAGTTCAGGGATATTTTCTTTTATAGCAGCAACATCATCCAGATCGTAGGTAAATCTTCGGCCTTTAGGCAGGCCTTTGTAGGGTTTTGAGATAGATTGTGTCCACATAAACATACTGTTTGTAGCAATGTTGCCAAAATCCTTTTTGACCCCATTCTCCAGACCTCTACCGGCCGCAAGTAAAATGACCAGAATGAAAATTCCCCAGAGCACTCCAAATGCAGTAAGTGCAGTTCTAAACCAATTTCGGCTTAGCGCTTCAATGATCTCATCCCAATTGTCTTTGCTAAACATTACTGATTATGGATATTAAAATTTGTGCTTTTCATATTGGGGGCTATTCTTCGCGCAGGGCTGCGATAGGTTTAATTCGGGCTGCGCGCCAGGCCGGCACAAAACCTGCCAGCGCACCGGCGAGTACCAATATGCCCACGGTAGAAATGGCAACATTAAAATTAACAGTCGGGTTTCGTATATAATCCATCTGAAGATTCGGACCTATAACTTCAAGAAGCATCATACTAAAAAGTAGGCCCGTAAATCCTGCAATAGCGGTAACAAATATAGATTCATGCAGAATCATACTGATGATAGACCATGGCTCGGCGCCGAGAGCTTTTCGTATTCCTATTTCTTTGGTTCGTTCTTTTACAATGATGAGCATAATATTACTCACCCCTACCACACCGGCGACGATGGTAAAAATTCCTACCCCCCAGAAAAAAGCTTTTATCATAAAAATGAGGTCGTAAAAGCGCTTTGCATCTTCCAGGGTATTGTTGATATTAATCGCGCTGGTATCGTCTGGCGATACCAGATGTCGCTCTTTGAGAAAAGCTTCTATTTCTTCTGAAAATTGAACAGACTGGGCAAGTGTAGCCTCAAAATTGGCTTTTGGCTTTAACGTAAAACCCAAATTACGCACTTTATCTGCCCCTCCAAAGACCCGCTGCGATGTGGAAATAGGGACAAAAACACGCGTTTCTTCGCGTTCTCCTCCGGGGTCACTATATACGCCTACAACATAAAAGTTGATGCCGTTTACCTGAATCAATTTTCCAAGCGCATCTTCGTTTCCAAATAAGTCCTGTTTAACTTTATTACCAATTACAACTACTTTGGTTTTTTCTTCCTGATCTGAATAATTGATGTAACGCCCAGCTACTAAACTTTCATTCTCCAAAAACTGATAGTCGGGATATACTCCCTCAACACGATAACTGCCAGTTTCTTTGCCATAGGTAAGATTACCGCTCCAAATACGGTATACGGCCGATTTAAATTCCAAATCGTCCTCATACTTTTCTATGAGATAATTGTAATCCTCATTGGTCATTTCAACCATCCTGCCGGGATTAAGACCTTTATAACCTACTGAAGTAACTCCGCTCCATACCGAAATCCGATTGGTCGCATCGCGCTCAAATTCATTAGCAATACCATTTTGCATACCCTGCCCCAAAGCCAGCAAAACCACCAGGATAAAAATACCCGAGGCAACCGATAGACCGGTGAGAAACGTGCGGAGTTTATTCTTCCGTATGGTTTCAAAAATTTCCTGCCAGCGTTCCAGACTAAACATGGGCTGATGCTCTTACCTGATTAATCTTGGTATCATCTATTATCAAACCATCTTTCAGGTTAACGATACGCTTGGTCATGTGAGCTATATCGTCTTCATGGGTTACAACGAGAATGGTTTTTCCCTCATCATTAATCCCCTGTATAAGCTCCATAACTTCGTAACTGGTTTTGGTATCTAAAGCTCCTGTAGGTTCATCGGCCAGAAGTACCTTTGGATCTGATGCCAGCGCCCTTGCGATGGCCACGCGCTGTTTCTGCCCGCCGGAAAGCTCATTGGGCATATGATGTGCCCAGTTTGCCAAGCCCACCTTTTCCAGATAGGCCATGGCTTTATCGATCCGTTCAGAACGCTTCATACCTTGATAATATAGGGGCATCCCTACATTATCTAAAGCACTTTTATAATTGATGAGATTGAAAGATTGAAAGATGAAACCCAAAAATTTATTGCGGTATCGGGCTGCAATTTTTTCATTAAGGTTTTTTATGGGAGTACCATCCAGGGTATAGCTACCTTGATCGGCCTCATCAAGCATACCCAAAATATTAAGCAAAGTAGATTTTCCCGAGCCTGAAGATCCCATTATGCTTACCAGCTCTCCTTCTTCAACACTAAAGTTAATTCCCTTAAGTACGTGAAGGGAATTAGTCCCCATAGTATAGGACTTGTGCAGATCTTTAATTGTAATCATAATGATGGTTTAGCAGGGAAAGTTTCAGATTTAGGGTCCAAAACTACAGAATAGACTTCACTAAACCGTAAATGTTACATTTAAAGAAGCTTTTTATAACATTTAGAAGCTTTCCAAACTAGGACAGAAAGCATAAATAAACTCTGAAAAGAGAGTTATGACGCTTTTCGCCTACTCCTGTAAATAAACCAGATTAATCCACCCATAAGCAGGTAAGGAATTGCAGCAAGGTATATAATCCCGTTATTAACACCTTCTGCCATACTATTATCGGTTTCACTTTCTAAAACCGCACGACACATAGCGCACTGCGCCTGCATCGCAAATCCTATAAGAAAGAAAACTATACTGAGCAAAAAACGTTTCATAACAAGCAATTTAAACAGGATAATAGGGAAATATCATAAAATAGACAATCACACCAGTTACCGCGACATAGAGCCATAACGGAAAAGTAATGCGGGCTATTTTACGGTGGAGTTCAAATTTACCCAAAGCCGCCCGTACATACGTAATGAGCACAAAAGGAATAACTCCTATTGATAAAAGAATATGCGAAATCAGAATGAAATAATAGATGTATTTCAACGATCCTATTGCAGTATTTTCGGCATCAGATAAAACGCCATCCAGATTGGTATCACCGAATGTAGTAGAATCTGAAGTCGCGTGATAAATAACATACAGTACCAGAAAAATGACAGATAAAAAGATACAGGTCTGCATTAATTTCTGATGCAGGCTTTTGTTACCTTTTTTGATCTGAATAACAGCAGTAATGAGCAATACTGCTGTAAGCGCATTAATACCGGCGTAAATAGGAGGCAAAAAGCCCAGACGCTCCACATTAGGTATGCGCAACCTGAAAAGTAAAGCGACTGCAACGGGTATAGCCATTGAAAGAACAACAATCCACCGATTGTACATCTTCTCTTTTTGTACTAGATCACTCATTTAGCTTTTATTCTTATTCAGTAGTTTTTGAATGTCTTCAATCAGGATATCGATTTGAGACGTCTCTTCGCCTTCTTGCACCTCTGCACCTTGCGGAATAAACCCACGGTAGTAAATAAGCGGATTTCCAAATTCATCTTTACGGGAGCGAATAAACCCGTTTTGATCTACGAGTGCAAATAAACCGGAATGCTGAAAATTCCCTTCAATATTGGGATTTTCCTGAGCCAAAAGATTAAAACCTACATTAGCCAACTCATAAATTTCCTCACGGTTCCCGGTCATCAGATTCCAGTCCGGATCGGTCACGCCATAACGCTCGGCATATTCCTTAAGAACCTGCGGGGTGTCGTGCTCCGGATCTATACTAAAACTGGCTATCCCAAAATCTGGATTGTCTTTAAACGTATTTTGAATCAGCACGAGATTTTGATTCATAGGAATGCAAATGGTAGGGCAACGGGTGAAGAAAAATTCGACCAAAAAAACCTTTCCTTTATAACTATCTTCGGTTATGGTATCCCCATCCTGGTTTACAAATTCAAAATGAGGAACCTTGCGATCCTTCCCATTGATGTTGATGTAAGATAACGCACCATCATCATCTGCCGTATCCAGCTTAGCCACATTAAGGCGATCATTTTTAACGACTTCACCGGTCTTGAGACGCTCAATAATTTTTGGGATGGTAAGTATTCCAAAAATAAATACGATTACAGCTATGCCTATGTAAGTTTTCTTTTTATTCATTTTCATCAACGATCTGCGTTATTCTTTTTTAAAGCTAAACGGTATTCTGCCAGAATGATTTTGACATCATCCTTCATCTTGTTAGATAATTCCGCAATATCAGAACTATCGTAACCATAAAGCATCCCTTCGTCTTCATCATCATCCCTCCCCCGGAGGTTGCGGTCTTTATCTATAATGAAAATATAAGGCGATCCTCCATCTTCGGCCAGATTATAGGGTGTCTTCAGACTTTTAAAAACGTCTTCAATTTGTTGCTGCGAAAGACTTACAAAATACCAGTTTGAGATATCGGTAAGTCTGCCCAGTTCTGCTTTTACTTTGTCAAGAGCTGCCAAATCTGCGGTTTCCGGAACCAGATACACAAATTGAAAATCATCAAACTCCCGAAAAGGCTTGAATATTTTCTGGTTGAGATTAAATAAATCTCCGCCTTCACGCTCAATGGTATTTCCTAAAAATCCTAAAACCGTAATTTTATTCTGGAGTTGAACTTCAGAAGTTCCCTGAAGCTCAGGAATACTCCGCTGTAAAGTAGGAAGTTTGGCAAAATTATGAATACCTGAAGCAAAGAAGAGGTAGGCCACAATAGGCAGGATAAACAATACCCCCAAAACAACATACTTTTTCATTATTTAACCTCCTATTTAAGAGTTACGGGTCCTTTCATACAGAATAGGGCTCCTTTTCTAAGCGTTTGCAAAGGTACATCACAGAATGATTGCAGTAAAATGAGACATAAAAAAAGACGACATATAGTCGTCTTTAATTTTTTATCTGAGCAAGGCTTAAAAATCCCAGGCTACATAACCTTCTTTGTAAACATCAAAAATGTAATCTCCTTCGGTAAGCAGGATAAATACTAAATAACAGATTAGAAATATCGCAGTCCAAACCACAGATCTTCTC
Organism: uncultured Flavimarina sp.; assembly: GCA_964398145.1. Taxonomy (GTDB): domain Bacteria; phylum Bacteroidota; class Bacteroidia; order Flavobacteriales; family Flavobacteriaceae; genus Leeuwenhoekiella. The sequence continues at coordinate 35,092 of CAYNMH010000003.1, forward strand.
AATCCTTTGGTTTCGTGCTCCATGTGCATAAATGCCCAGGTAATTAGATAAGCTTTATAAACTGTTAGCAAAATGAAAATCCAGTTTAACAGGTGCATTCTTAAAAAGTCGGTTTCAACTAAAAAACCGGGTCTTATTATACCCAAAGCTACTTCAATAATGGTAACTATTGAAAGAATTCCAAAAACCGTCCAGATTCTTTTAGTAGCCGAACCGTGATGTGCTGAATCGTGTGCCATTGTTTTTATTTTAATGCTTCCGCTTAGCGGATTGAATTGTTAAGATTAAACCAGGTAAAAGAATGTGAATACAAATACCCATACCAGGTCTACAAAGTGCCAGTATAATCCCACCTTCTCAACCATCTCATAGCTGCCTCTACGCTCGTAAGTGCCCAGAATCACATTGATGAAGATAATGATGTTTATGATAACCCCTGAAAATACGTGGAAACCGTGGAAACCGGTAATAAAGAAAAAGAAATCTGCAAATAAAGGTGGGCCATATTCATTATGTACCAGATTAGCGCCTTGCACCACCTGCAACCCGTCATTTTCCAACTTAGCTAACGATTCATCTCGCGATAATATAGTTTTCTGCCCCTCCTCATTTATAAGCTGGGTGCGCACCAGTAAATCTGGGTTTGCTTTAAAACCTTCAATTACTTCTGCAAGTTCATAATCTGGCAAACTGCTTTCTGACTGATACCAGATCGCTTCACTTTTAGTAAGACGCGTACGGTCTGAAGGAAGATCAACTACAAAGGATTCTAAAGCAACCTGCTCTCCCTCTGCATTTACAAACTGAATGATTTTACCGCCTTTAGTTTCAACAGCTCCATATTCCCCGGAAATAAAGTTAGACCATTCCCAGGCCTGTGAACCCACAAATACCGCTCCACCGATAATGGTAAAAAACATATACCAGATCACTTTATTCTTTTTCATCTGATGGCCGGCATCTACAGCAAGCACCATAGTTACCGAAGAAAAAATCAGAATAAAAGTCATCAGGGCTACATAATACATAGGAGCATCGACGCCGTGTAGAAAAGGAAAGTGAGTAAACACTTCATCGGCGATAGGCCAGATATTTATAAATTTAAAACGGGAAAATCCATATGCTGCAAGGAAACCGGAAAATGTGAGTGCATCCGAGAGGATAAAAAACCACATCATCATTTTACCGTAACTCGCTTTCAGAGGTTGTTCATCGCCACCCCCCCAGATTTTGCCTTCCGTGCCTGTTTTAACAGCTGTAGCGTTCATATTTTAATATCGGTTTATAAGCGTTGCAAAAATAGGTATTTTAAAAATGCTTTTCAAAGCAATAATCGGTATTTATAACCATTCAAAAAAAAGAATTTTTAGAGGTTTTTAAGTAAATACGCGCAATGATTTAGTGAATGAGATCGTCTGCAAACATGAAAAAGAGTACTAGATAAACCCATAAAATATCTACAAAATGCCAGAAAGTTGCCCCTAACTCCACTCCAAGCGTCTGACCCTTAGTATATTTACCTCTAAGCTGCTGCACGAGAACAACAAGCAAAACCAAAATACCCGCGGCAACGTGTACAATGTGGCTTATTACAAACACGTAAATCAACGATGTGGTAACATTGCTTTGATCTCCTGTAAAGAAATATCCCTGCTCTACTATCTGACCAAATCCCACAAATTGGAAAATAACAAAGCCCACCCCCAGAAGGGTCGTAATTACAAGAGCTGAGGTGCCCAGGGTATTTTTTTCACGACTAATTGCTCTTTTAGCCACAATCATACTCAGACTGCTCAATATTATAAGAGCCGTACTGATATAAAAGGCCTGAGGTAATTCAAAATTACTGAGCCAGTCTTTACGCTCGCTGCTTACAATATATGCACTGGTAAGTCCGCCAAACATCATCGAAAGACTCACTATACCAAACCACAACATCATCTTTTTAGAGCGTGCGATTTTTACCTGTTCTGATTGCGATGTATAATCCATTACCTTAAAAATTTATCTGCCACGTAAATAATCTGTATTAATGTAATATAGCTTACACTTGAGAGCATAAGCCTTTTGGCGGTAAGGTTGTTCTTATATATATACAGTCTTACAGCGTAATACAGCAGCCCAAGACCTAAAATTCCAACTAATACAGCAGAAACAGGTGTCAAATAGAGCCTCCCGGTTACCTCAAAAACCGGAATAAGCGACACCATAATCGTCCAAATGGTATATAATAGTACCTGAATGGCTGTACCCCGGTCCCTCTTACCTGTTGGTAACATGAAAAACCCTCCCTTTTTATAATCGTCAAACAAGAACCAGCCTATTGCCCAAAAATGAGGAAACTGCCAAAAAAATTGCAACATAAACAAGGTTCCCGCTTCAATACCAAAATCTCCCGTTGCAGCAATCCATCCCATCATAAAGGGAATCGCCCCGGGAAATGCACCTACGAAAACGGAAAGTGGCGTTTTTGTTTTTAGCGGAGTGTAAACACATACATATAAAAAGATGGAAATTGCTCCAAAAACAGCAGTTATAGGGTTGATGATGTAAAGTACAATCAGCCCCAGCACAGTAAAAACAGTTGCGATCGTAAAAGCGGTACGTACAGACATACGCCCGGCGGCCACTGGACGATTTTTAGTACGATCCATCAAAGAATCCAGATCTCTTTCAATAATCTGGTTATAGGCATTAGAAGCCCCTACCATAAGATAACCTCCTACCGCAAGAAGCAAAACGGTAAGCCAGTCAATGCTGTAAGCGCCCAGCAGATAGCCCGCCATGCTCGAAAACACTACACTTAATGCAAGACGCATCTTAGTGATTTCTTTAAAATCCTGCCAGACAGAAGGGGCCAAAGTATGAGATTTTGCGAAGCTCAAAAGCGTGTTTTTCAAGGGCTTTAAAAAGTCGTGCAAAGATACCACACACACCGCATCTGCACAAGGGATATAAAGCATAATAAAAACGCCCGGCTTTTAACAGAAAAATGTCACGAAGGATTTTGAATTACGGCTCAATCCCTACCGCATCATACACCTGCACCCGCTCCCAGAGATGCGAAGCTTCCTCAATAAATTTAAGGTGCACCGGTTCTTGCTGATACTTATTTTGAATTTCTTTGGATGGAAAAGTTAGGATGATAGAATAGGTCCAGCTGTTATCTACCACATCACGCGGAGTATTTGCAGGTTTGCCTATAAATTTAGTCTGGGCATATTCACTGGTATTTAAAAAACGAGTGAGCGCTTCTTCAAATGCTGCACGATCCTCAGGACTCTCAGGATTGTTGAGCCAAAAATAAACCACATGGGCAAAGTTTGTATCAAAAGTAGTTTCCGGCTTTTTTGCAGTTTCCTTACAAGCAACAAGAGTCACCATCAGCACAAAAATAACTGCATATTTAAACAAGTTCAAATCCTTAGTTTTAAAAATTAATAATCAAAGTACCAGTTAAACAAATCGGTTCTAAAGCCAAAATTTACCCAAACCGTTCGCTCCGTCAGGTTTACCGGGTCAAATTGCTCGGTGCGATTATCTCTATATAACACCGAAGCGTAAAGTTTCAGGTTTGTTGAGGGGTTCAACAAACATCCTACTTCTACATTACCCAAAAACGTATTCGCACGATTTCCCTGGCCAATTTCTATACCAAGTTCAGACGGGATATTTTCATCATTCCCGTAAATGCTTCCACCGTAATATATCTGATCGATATCACCAATCTCAAACCCACGCTCCCCATAAATAAGTTTTGCAGCACCATACCAGCGGTCATTCCTGTAGCGCGCAATAGCGATCAACTCCCTGAAATTTGCGCCCCACAAATGTGCCATAGATTGATTGTTATGCCCGTAATTAAGAACGATTTCATTATTTGAATACACATAAGGCCGTACCTGATTGAACTCCAATTGCAATTGCAGGTTATCTATATGGAAGGCGTCATAATACTTAAAACCCAATTGCACGCCCTGCTTATTCTGAAAAGATTTAGTATTGCTAAAAACCGCTCCGGTCGAAAACTCGTCAATTATCACCTGAGCATAGGCATTAAAACGATCGCTGAATTTATATTTGGCACTTAAACCTATAAGCGCATTACCCCCACGCGAACCGGTTGAAAATTCAATAGCCCGGTAAAAAATAACCGGATTCAGATAATTGAGATCAAAGCCCCGGTCGTTATCATTAGTCCAAATCACATTTTCAAACAAACCTATATTGAGTCTTTTAGTAGCATTCAGACTCAAATAATGGTTGGCCATATATTTGGTTCTAAATGACCCGTCTGCAACCACTTCCGGACGCACGTCGCGTAAAGACATCCAGGTATTGGTATACTTCAATTTCCAAAATGTGGTATTCAGCTTAAAAAACGGATAAGGGCTGGCAATATCTGAAAGTAAAAGAGAACGGTAACCATCCCCAATAAAATTTTTACCGTGACCAAACTGAATATTGAAATACTTGTTTGGGGTGTAAGACAAATATCCTTCCGCCACCGGATAATCAAAATCGCCTGAAGCCGATTCTGCAGCCACTCCCCGGCCTGGAACTATCGCGGGGTTTCCGCCATCAGGTCTTATAGCGCGTGCATATCTGTTAAAATAACCTGCAAACGTACCCTGACTTTCGTAAACGACCGTATAAAAGTTGAAATTTTTACCTAAGCCACCCTGAAAGACTACCGCTCGTGTGTTGTTATAGGTATAGCTTTGATCTTCATTATCTGCCGTTTCAAAACCAAGCTGAAGATCGGCGGCGGGATCTAAGGTAAACCAGTAATCTTCTCCTTGCAGGGTTACCATGTGTTCATTCCAAAACTTACGACCAAACCAGGATTCTTTTTTTTTATACAAACTTTCCCGTGCTTCTTTCAGGTCATAATAAGCATTAACATTGGCGTAGGTAAATGGCTTTCCGGCAGTATGCGCATTGGTCCCCACCCGGTTTAGCTCCTGATCAAACCTGCTATACGTTTCATGAGAAAAAGGAATAAACAATTGCGAATCGTATTCCCGATTCGCAAAAGGATAAGTCTTAATAGCGTCGTATTCACTTTGTACCTCAAGCTTTTTAACCGGAACCGCCCCCATTTTAGCAGAATCTGTTGAATCAGTTTTAGCAAAAGGAATAGGGATAGGCATATTAAATTGCATATATGTAGGCCGGGCATTGTAAGTAGCAGGCTTGACCTGTGGCAGCGTTTTAAACACCCGGGTAATTTCAGCACGCAATTCTTCATACACACCGGTTACGTGCAGCAATTCAAAATTACCTTCTTCCGTTACCTCAAAAAGAACAACCAAATCCCCGGAATACTGCTCATTTAAAACCCGCTGAGGCATTTTAAATTCAGTTTTAATCTTTGAAATTAAAGTTTCATTAAAACAGGTCGCCAACTCTTTGGCCATAACCTGTTCACATTCTTCAAAGACGGGATACTGTTCAAAATTTCCCGTTATTAATTGAGCCTGTATGGAGGAAACCAGTAGAAATGCTGCAACCGAAGCAAAAATCTTAATTGGCATGAAGGCAAGAGATTTAGGTTTGGGAAAGATACTATTTTTTCAACAGCTCTGATAAATGAAAAATCCCCGGTAAACATTCAAAGTATAAATAAGCTGAAACAGCCCGCTTCGGGCGGGCTGTTGCCTTGTTTTTAACGTAAAATTACTGCTGTACCTGAAATTTTATGGGTTGATAGTAAATGACCCGTACGTTGCGATCCCGTTGCTTTCCGGGCTTCATTTGAGGCAATTTCTCCATTACCCGTACTGCCTCCTTCTCAAGAGCCGGATGCGGAGCTCTTGTTTTAAGATCAACCACATTGCCAAATTCATCAATGGTAAACTGCACATCCACTTTATTCATACCCTCCAGTCCATATTGCTCGCCCAGGCTGGTGTTAAAATTACGGTTAATAAACCGGTTTAATTTTTCCTGCATACAGGCTTTTAATTCTTCATTAGAACTAAGTCCTTCACAGCCGGGAAAAACCGGAACACGTTCAACCCTTCTAAAATCGGTAGTTTCAACCGGAGGCTCGGGCACCTTTTCAAAACTGTCTGCATCAATTATAGACTCTGAATCTACAGGCTCTTGTGGTTGCGGCTCAAAAAGTGGAGTCTCGAGATCCACAAAATCAGGAACCGGTTCCGGAGGCAGAACATCACTTACCTCATCCCTTTGAGGGACAACCTCCTTTGGTGTTTCTCTCCTGATCGGCTCATTCCATTTATCCATCATCAAAGTGGGGACCTCACCCAATTCCTGGGGTTTGTAAGCGGCGACAGGTGACTTGATTTCAAAAAGAATGATAGCGAGTAGTAAAGCGGTTATTAGCCCTACCTGAAAATAGACCACGGTGTTTTTTCGTAAATTTACATCGTGCTTGCTTGTTGTGCGATTTGCGCTTTGCCGAGCGCAAGAGTCGCTTTGTTGAGATTTACTCATAAATAAAGTTTTAATGGTTACTAATGTTTAAAACTTTAACAATAAGCTTGCCATAAAAAAACCCGTCTCGCTTTCGCGGACGGGTTTTGAAATTTTAACAGGTAGAAATCTAGTCCTGAACCTGGAAAACTATAGGAAGTGAGTAGAGTACCCCTACTGCTTTCCCACGTTGTTTACCTGGAGTCATTTGCGGCAACAATTTAATTACACGCTCAGCTTCAGATTCCAGACGCGGGTGTGGCCCTCGTGAACCAACATCTACGATATTACCTTTTTGATCGATTTTAAAACGAACATAAATACGATTTATACCTGAAAGACCTAACTCGCTACCCAGTTCTGTATTAAACTTACGGTTTACGAATTCAGTAATCTTCTCAGACATACATTTTTTCTTCGCATCGTTTCCTTTCTCGTTCTCGCAACCGGGATATACCGGTACGTTCTCGATAACTGCAAAAGGTACATCTTCAATAACTTCTTCTTCTGCGAAAGAAACTTCTTCCACCTCAACGATCTCTTCTTCCTGACTGGTTTCAGTAGATTCGATTACGGTTTCTTCAATTTCTTTATCATCCTCAACAACCTCAATGATTTCGGGTGCTGGTGGTGGCGGTGGCGGTGGCGGTGGTGGCGGTGGAGTATTCAACTCGGTAATAGGCACATCTTCTTCCAATTCATCGTCCATTTGTAGTTGTCCGATATCAATGGCCTCTTTCTCATACGTTTTCCACTCGATAGCCAAATACGTCAGCCCGAGTATCAAAATGAGACCTAACTGAAAGAAGAGTACACTTCTTCTAGACAGATCTGCTTTTGGGTTTTTCTTAGGTTCCATGAATCTTGTTGTTAAGGATTGCTAATTTAAATAAAAAAGGCTTGAACTCGAAATTAAAATTTTGATTTGACTTTTAAAAATTGACTTCTAAAAACATAAATGACTAATACAGCGACTGAAACACCGACCAAATTAGCCAGGAAATCATTAAAATCTGCTGATCTCGAGTTTGTTACCAACGCCTGTAAAACCTCAATAACTATACCATAAACTATCGCAAGTATGCAAGATTTTAATAGAGATCGCATGAAACTTTCAGAATTAGACCTGAAAATATAAAAAAATGCAAACCACAATAGTGTAAAAACGAAGTAAGAAAGCACATGCACCAGCTTATCGCTGTATTCAGGCACCCGTTCTACGTGCGGCATGGGCATCAGGCAAATTACCGCTATAAAAAGCGTATAGCCATACACACCATATCGCAGTAATTTAGCCACCTATAAGCTCCTGATAGGCTTCTGCACTCAATAAGCTGTCGAGCTCTCCTTCGTCAGAAAATTTAATCTTGATCATCCAGCCTTTTCCATAAGGATCTTCATTCACCAGTTCGGGCTCAGACTCCAGAGTTTCATTAAACTCAATAATCTCCCCGGTAAGTGGCAAAAACAGATCAGAAACCGTCTTCACCGCTTCTACCGTACCAAAAACCTCTTCACGATCCAGGGTCTCCCCTTCGGTCTCTACCTCAACATAAACAATATCGCCCAGCTCGCCCTGAGCAAAGTCTGTAATGCCCACTATTGCGGTATCGCCTTCAATACGCACCCACTCGTGGTCTTTGGTGTATTTTAAATCTGCAGGTAAACTCATAGTTGTATGTAATTAATTTCCAAAATTATATCTCAATGTCAATCCAGATCGAATGGTGGTTTGCGGGTATGCTGTGGATATGGCATAGGTCGCAAACGCGTGATCGTAATAAAATATAGCCGTCAGGTTCTTACTCAGCGCATAGTCTGCAGTAAAGGTAAGACCATAAATGTCCTGCCCTGCTGTAATCTGACTGTTATCCACATCCAGATACCTTACAATCGTCTCGTTCTGTCTCAGGGATAAGTCGGCCTTAAAGTTTAAATCACTTTTTAGAATGGTTCGTTTACCCCCTATATTGGTGGCAAATCTAATATCTTTTAATCGATATCCCAGTCCTATTATATATTCATTTCCGTGAATTTCGGTTAGTAAATTATTATCGAAACTTAAGGAAAGGGTGCGGTCTTTACGAAGCTCTGCCAGTATTTTAACCGAATTATTCATCTCAAAGTCTAATCTGATAAGCGGTGAAAACATTTCGGTTAGGTTGATATTGGAATACAAAGTCTGACTTATAAAATCTCCGGCCTGATTAACCTGCGCATCTTGCGGACCATTATTTAAACGACGATCATAATTGAGGTTTGTTCGAAATTGATTAACCGTATAGCCGGCCTGATACCCGTGATTAACCGAAAATCGTTTGAATCGTTTCTTGAACCAGTCAAACTTCATAAAACCGGTGTATTTCAAGTTCCAGTTGGGCAATGGGAAACTTCTGAAAGCACCCAGAGAAACACTTTCTGCATTTCCGGGAGTATAGGCCGAAAGAAATGCCGGTAGCAACACCTGCTGGCTCGACCGGCTAAATCCTACAGGATATCCGTTTTCATCCCGCGGGTACTGATCGTTACCATAGAAATTTTGAGCAAGCCGCTCGGCCACAATCAAACGATTTTCGCGGAAGCGGTTAAAATTTAAAGAAGACTGAAGCGAGCTCGCATTAAAAGCTGTTCCTATCATCAGGGTAGAAATACTGAAATTTCCCAGCGTATTCCCGGCAAGACTGGTATAATCAAGAGTAACAGGGTTTACACGATAATTTTCATTATAGGTTTCCTGATAAATGCGGTTCATATTGATATCAATAGTAAGATCTTCAATAAAACTGGTTTGCGCCTGTACATCCAGCTTACGACCTTCTACCTCACTGTACTGCTCATTATACTCCTGATACAAGGTTAACCAACCCTGGCGAGCAGCGTAATCACGTATCTCTGCCTGACTGCCAAAAACAAATCCGGTGGTAGGTCTTACTGTTCCCAGAAACCCTACACCCGGCAAATAACCCGGGAGATAGGTACCGTTATTCTGCTCATAGTTAACCTGAATTTGCTTAATGCCTGTAGCAATATCAATAAGAATATTTTTTGCCCGAGCGTTTCCACCGGTAGAAGCCTGTGTGCTTTGGGCCGATTGCGGATTACCTAAAGTAGGTACTGCCCGGCTGCGTGCTTCCCGCGAGGTAGGTGCAGACCCCTTTTTAGAAATACCCAGCGTATTATACAAACTTTTCATGTCTAAAGTAGTCTGAAGCGTATGGGTATTTGCATTTTGAACCGAGTTCCCCAAATCTGGAATGCCTTCCAGAGTCTGTAATTGATAGGAGCCGCGCGTCCATTGAAAATTTGCACTATAGGAATAGGTAGATTTTACAAAGTCTAAGAACGGTAGTTTCCCGACAGGCAGATCATAATTGAGTTGTAAATTTTGATTATGCCGGTCTGGTGTACCCACATCAAAAAATTGAGTATAAACACCTCCTGCGTTGGGGTCAATACTATTATCAGGATTCAGATAATTACGCACCACCCGGTTTTGATATTGATCCAGGTTAAAGCGCAGGGATTTAGTAACAGGGAAATTAATAGTAAAATTCCGATCAAACATATAATTGCGCTGCACATAGACCGGTGTAGTATTGATAAAATTCTCATTAGCCAGCAAATCCCGGAATTGCTGCCTGTTGAACTGCCGTGTGATGTTTGAGGTAAGGTTTATACTGGCCGGCAGGTAATTAAAATTAAAATCCTTTAATACTCTCCAGTACTTGCTGGCGAATAACGAATCATTCTTTTTAAAAGGTTCAACCGGTTTGGGAGTAAATGCAAAACCATACGTTGCTCCCAATCTTACATTTTTAGCTACCGCCTGCTCTATTTCAAAATCTTTATGATTTTCCTGATTATGACTGTAGGCAAAAGTCAGGTTCTCCACATCCCAGGGCATGGGTTTTTTATCGCCCGTACGTTCTTTGCGCACCCCTATAAAATTAATGCTTTCACGGGTGGTACGTTCTATTGCGACGTTTTCAATACTATCACGAGCCGCGGCATTTGCAGCTCTGGCAAGACTTTGTTCCAGCTTGATATCGGTGTAGAGCGGGTCGTATTGCGGGGTGATGGTTTGATTGCCTTTAGCATAATTAAAAGGAACTTTAACCCCCCATTTCTTAGGTAGCAATTGTCCTAATTCCACATTAGTAACCACATCATAAGACTTTACGTCTTCGCGGTTACGCTGATTGGGTGCAGCATCAATACCTCCAAAACCTATAGTCGACTGGCGTGCAGTACCCGAAACGGTAGCAAAATCGGCCAGATTTGCATCAAGGTTTAAAATACCTGCCCAGCCTCCTTCATTTTGAAGTCCGGAAAGGCGCAGCTCATTAAACCAGGTTTCGGCACAAATACTTCGACCTCCGGTATCATTGCCGTTTTTGACACCCAGCATCAGCAGACGCACATCCCCAAAACTGGGATTTCCCTTTATCCCTACTCGAACTCTTCCGGTTTCATAAGGTGTTCCACCGGGGTCAGCAATGGGGTTTCCGTCCTGATCAAAATAAGTGATTTGATCCTGAAGCGTATTAAAGCTCCCATTAAAAAAGGTGGCCTTAACGGTTTCCAGGACTTCAAGCGGAACTTTAAACTGGTTTGCTTCAGGCCAAATTAGCTCTGGACTTGTGGTATTCAAAGCCGTTGGGGTGAGTGGCAATTCAATCTGGTAGAAGTTTTGAGTCAAATCGGTACCCATTCGTATAAAAGCCACAACTTCATTATCCTGAACCGGAACTTCATTCAGTAAAGGTTCAAGATGCACAAACATCTCAATATTTTCATACTGCCGCATGTCGAGTCTAAAGTTTTTGTAAACGGCCCGACTATCCTGCGCTTCGAGATCACAAACTTCAATGGAAAGGGATTGCTCGTTTTGACGGATGTTATTGTTGTTATTGATAAGTTCTTCCCGGTAAACTCCCGGCGGAAGTACATAGGGAATAGGATTGCGGTTGCTGTTTTCCTCAATATTTACCGAAGTGACTTCAAAGCGGGTATCTTCATTAGCAGGATCTGACTCATCGGGGTCGAGCGTATATAAATACCTGCGGTAATCCCCGCGTACTAATTCAAGTGTACCCATACGCAAAACGGTAGGCTGATTCCACCCGCTCATAAACATACGCATAAACCGGATTGACCTGAAATCATTGATCCCGCCCTGTCTTCCCGTAGGCTGACTTATGGGAATTTTAAATTGATACCAGGTTACCGGAAGCGTATTGCCATTCTGAAGCGTGACTTCAATATCGCGCTGATCTACTATAAATTCATTTTGTACTGTAAGGCTCTGGCGGTCAATATCCAGTTCATATTCATAATAACTATCTACCGTATTCATCGTGAAATCCCGGTTAAAGTCTTCCACATCGGGTACGGTTGTAGAGCCGCGATCCTGCTGGGTTACGTTTACCGGCGAATTTCCTTCCTGCCCATTATATCTTTTATAACGATCTAAAACCGATCCTTGAGCAGAAACAAAATATTGGTAGTTATCTCCCGAAGGATCTTCCAAACCAGCAAAATCAGGATAATTAAGGGCTTCCTGGTCGTCGTTTAAGCCATCATATCCCACATCCTGATTAAGCCGCGCTTCCCCTTCGGTATCAAAAGCATAAATCAGGGCCTGGTTTGTGGGCACTTTTCCCCAAACTGTTGAAACGGTATTGTTAGCAGAACCATCCTGGGGCAAACCATTCTCGTATTGCTTCCGCCCGTCTTTTAATACATCTTCTGAAATATTGCCCAGGTTCAAGGTTAATTTTCCACCTGTATTAGTAGCATTTTCAGCATAGATAAACGGGTCCATTAGCCAGAATTCAATAAATTCCACATTAGACTGTTCAAAATCGGTTGAAGCAAACTGGCGCATAATTCCGCCAAAATTCTGCTCCGGATTTTCTAAAATCCCATCCTGCGCATCAGGACTGAAGTTGTATGCCCCACGTTCCTGAGGATAATACGCTAAATCGAGCGTAAAAAGAGCCTGAGTGGTACCGGCAACAATATCCTGCTGCGGGAAAATTTCATCTCTGAACACCCTTCGGGTTGCATAAGTAGATACATCGGCATCTGTAATACCATCGGGACGCTGGCCGGTATAAAAAATGGGATCTATAGAATACCAAGCCAGTTTTGCACGGCGGTAACCACTGCGCAAATCCCCGTTGTCAAACTCGCCACCAAAACCAACAGGCACCGAAGACATAAACCACTGCAAGGGAGAACTGATATCTAACGAAGTTTGAGCCCCTTCAAAATCATCGATATACGAGGCTGCTTCTCCTCCAAAATTGGTCACCTTAGGTTGCCCGGGAATCAGATAAGCCACTTCTCCGCGAAGCGAAATGTTGGAAGGCACATCTGTATCGATATTAGGCAACTTGTTAACCAGCCTGGTTAAGAAAGGAACTTCTGCCGAAAAATTAGCATTAAGACCAAAAATGGTATTGTTAATAGGCTCAAAGCTGTAGCTTGCTTTTTGCGTGAGCGGTCGTTCATTAAGGTTGATGAGTGTCCCTCCCACCATAAATTTTTCGCTAAACTGGTGCTCGATGTTTAAACCGGTAAAACGCTTAGTCTGCTGACCAAAAAGCGTATTGTTTTCCGTAGAAACCTGAATGGGAATCCCGGAGGCTTTTAGGGCCTGATCCAGAATAATAACCCGGCCCAATCTGTAATCTACAGTATAATCCAGGCCTTCCTGTAAAACGCGGCCACCGGCAGTCACGGTTACAGAACCTTGCGGAATATTGAACCCGCCTATAGGAATACCTTCTTCCTGCTTCGATTTAAAAGTTCCCTGCATTTGAAACAGGTTTTTATCGGCATTATCCTGAGCGATAGTTTTCGTGGAATTATAAAGCGCCTGATATACATACTTACGCTGATTGGCATTGTACGTATCGGGGTTACCATAGGTTTCTGACGGCTCGCTGCGCAATTGATTAAAGAGGTATTCCCCAAAGGGTTCCACAGAGGTGAAAATAATGCTTCCATTACGCGCATTTACAGTAATACCCTCTAAAAAATCGAAAAAGCCATCTCCCCCTTCCTGAGGATCACCAAACTGCGTAAGATTATCCAGATTAAATACATTCAGTAAGGGCGTGTTTGCTACATCTTCAGGTAAAGGAGGTCCACCTTCTGCTGGTGTAATGTAGTTTATAGGCGCAGGTGAATTGTAAACAATATTCATACGGAAGCCTTCCTTCTCCAGCTGCCCCACACCAAGACCGTATATGTTTTTCATCATTAAATCCCATACAGGCTCGCTGACATCGGTGATATTACTCTTCAGTAATTTTACCACCAGCGCCTGAGAAGTACCACCCTGCCCAGGAGTGATAAAACTGTCCAGAATACCATCGTTATTGATATCACGTCCGCTCGTCTGATCTACATCTGCTGCATCTGCAATTTGATCTCCATCAGTATCCTGCCCATTGTCATTGACTCCATCTCCATCAGGATCCACATCTACACTATCTGGCACACCGTCTCCATCAGTATCGGGGTAAGCCCCACTGGTCGCATCGACCCCGTCATTGGCAAATTCGCCTACCTGGTACACTTCCCCGTTTACCGTATATTGAAAGGCGACAGCCAGCACCTCGTCATTGTTCAAGCGCTGATTAAGCGAAATATAACCCAGCTGCGTATCCAGGGTAAATTCGGATGGGGAAAGCTGGCGGGCATTTTCGAGCGATACATAATCGGAGCCATCTGCCACCTGTACATTGCCAAACCCCTGATCTACCGTTGCCGAGCTCCGTATTGCAGGCGTTAAAACCGTCTGCCCGTTACCGGTAAGACCAAAAGGATTGAAATCGTTACTCGAGTTTCTGGGGTAGGCTCCCGCAGGCAGATTGATAAATCCTGCAGGTATATTTGGCAAACCTATCTGTGCGGGATTAGATTCCCCTATATCCTGTATGGCTACAATATTACGGGTACTTTCAAAGCGCTGGGTACGATTGGTCACCCAAACCTCGATACGCGTGATCTGTACATTTGAATTGATAAATGGATAATTTGCCAGCGCCTGATCGTAATTGTCCCTAAAATACTGAGCTAAGAAATAATGCCGGTTTTCATCATATTCCAAGGCAAAAATCTGAAAATCCTGAATAGTACCATCCCCCTGAGCCAGGACCTGATTGGTCTGTGATTGCTGTTCCGAAAAAACACCGGTAATGGTAGTTTTACCAAATTGCAGCTGCGTTTTTACCCCAAAAAGACTTTGAGAACCCTGAATAAGCGCAGAATTGAGCGGCATATTTACATTACCCACTTCAATTTTCTGAATAATATCGTCTTCGTTCGGTGTATATTCCAGTTTGATCTGGTTTTGAAAGCTAAACGTAGACTCGGTGTCGTAAACCGCGTTGACCTGAAGGCGATTCCCTACTTTACCCAACAGGCTTAAACCTATACGCTGATCAAAGTCAAAGCTGAAATTGGTACGGTTTCTTGGTGAAAAACTGGGGTTATCCTGCTTGGTAAACAGACCGCCAATATCCATCTCCACATAACCCGTAGGTATAAATTCAATGGTATTCCCACCAAAAATACTTTCAAACAAGCCCGAATTTACATAGAAATTAGGCAACAGACTTTTTTGATCCTCCTTGCCTTCTTCGGTACGACCGTCAACGGCGGCGATTTTCTGTTGAAAATAAGCCTGCATTCGTTCTTTTTGAACCAGCTCTTTAAATTCTTCGGGAGTGAGGATGCGTGGATAATTGATGTTATAACCACCCAGACTTTCGGTGTAAATATACCGGTCTGTAATGGGATCATACGTGTATTTGGATACAATAGAATTGGGATTTTTTAACGCAAGCCTTCCATAGGAGAAGCCGGTTTTTACAGAATCCTGTTCCTCTTCTTCCTGGGCAAAAACAATTAAAGGGCAGAAAAATACCCCTAAGACAAGTAGAATCTGAACTGAATACCCGCGTAGTTTTGTACCCAAATCCCTTACAGTTTTTTAAGTGCCAGTTTAATAATGTGCTCCACACTGGCCTGAGGTTCCTCACGCACGATAGCATCACATACCCGCTCTGCCTGTTTACGTGCAAAGCCCAGCGTTTCTAGTGCAGATAACGCTTCTTCTTTGTTGGTATTGCTTGGCGCAGTCGAAACTTCATCAAGATCGTAAACTTTAAGAATTTTGTCCTTAAGATCCAGAATGACGCGCTGAGCAGTCTTAGCCCCAATACCTTTAACTCCCTGAATGGTTCTCACATCACCATTTGCAATGGCTTGCTTTACCTGCGAAGGATCTAAGGAAGAAAGCATGGTACGGGCAATACTTGTACCCACACCGCTTACCGAGATGAGTAATTTGAAAATTTCCCGTTCAGATTTTTGCGCAAAGCCATAGAGGGTATGTGCATCTTCTTTAATGTGGAGATAGGTGTAGAGCATTATACTTTCGCTATCGGGCAATAGCGAAAACGTATGCAGCGAGATGTTCACAAAATATCCCACACCATAGCATTCAATGACAACATCGGTGTGGTTTTTCTCAATTAACTTGCCTCTTAAAAATGTAATCATAAAGGCTATAAAGATTTTGGGGGACTAAATGTACTAAAATATTTCAGTACAGGAAGAGACATTTAAGCCTTTACCGAAACTCTTAGTTTATTTTTCCCTTCAACTCTTCCTGTAATTTCTTTCCTTTTTGTTGCGCATCAATCACCGCTACGGCAGACATGTTTACAATCTCATCAACTGAAGCTCCAAGCTGCAGCACGTGTACTGGTTTATTCATTCCCATCATAATAGGACCAATATTATCTGCATGATTGAGTTCTTTGATCATTTTGTAAGTGATGTTAGCCGAATCAATATTGGAAAAAACAAAGGTGTTTACTTTTTTACCGGCAAGTTTGGAAAACGGAAACTTGCTTTTGAGCATTTCTGAATTTAGAGCAAAATCTGCCTGAACTTCCCCATCCACAGCAAGTTCCGGGTAATATTTATGCAGGTAGGACACGGCCTCACTTACTTTGTCTGCGTGTTCATTTTTTGAAGAACCAAAGTTAGAATATGAAATCATAGCAATAACCGGCTCCATCCCAAAAAGGCGAACGGTTCGGGCGGTCATAAGGGCTATTTTCGCCAGTTCTTTCGCTGTAGGCTCTATATTTATGGATGTATCTGCCAGAAACAACGGACCTCTGCTGGTATTCATTAGATTGGCCGCTGCTACCTTTTGCACATTGGGAGCTGCTCCTATTACTTCCAGCACCGGCTTTACCGCTGAAGGATAGCTACTGCTATAACCGGTAATCATGGCATCAACATCGCCCTGCTTGACCATCATTGCAGCATAATAATTGCGTTGTCTTAAGAGCTTCTGGGCGTCATACAGGGTGATCCCTTTACGTTTACGTTCTTTCCAGAAAATATGAGCGTATTTATCGAGTTTAGGCTTTTCCTCTTTGGTTTTCGGGTCAATTATTTCAATATCGGCAATAAAATCCAGCTCTTCCATTAGCTCTACGATTGTTTCCCGGTTACCTAAAAGAACCGGAGTACCGATGCCTTCGTCATAAATAATCTGTGCGGCTTTAAGAACATCAAGCTGGTCTGCCTCGGCATAAACTACGCGTTTCGGTTCGGTTTTGGCACGATTAAGAATGAGACGCACAATCTTATTGTCTGACCCCATACGCTCCAGCAATTCGTCTTCATACTTTATCCAGTCTGTAATAGGCTGGCGCGCCACGCCGCTTTCCATTGCCGCCCGGGCTACAGCAGGAGGTACTTTGGTAATTAAACGCGGGTCAAATGGTTTTGGGATGATGTATTCCCGGCTAAAATTAAGGCGGGTTTCTCCATAAGCGATATTGACCTGCTCGGGCACCGATTCTTTAGCCAGATCGGCCAAAGCTTTGACGGCGGCCATTTTCATATCTTCGTTGATCTTGGTCGCGCGTACATCTAGCGCTCCGCGAAATATAAATGGGAAGCCTAAAACATTATTTACCTGATTGGGATGGTCTGAACGACCTGTAGCCATAATAATGTCTTCACGGGTGTCCATTGCCAGGTTGTAATCGATCTCCGGGTTGGGATTGGCCATCGCAAAAACGATGGGATTAGGCGCCATAGATTTTAGCATTTCGGGCGAAACGATATCTGCAATGGAAAGGCCGATAAACACATCGGCGTCAACCATCGCCTCTTCAAGAGTATCGATTTTACGGTCTGAAGCAAATTCAGCTTTTTCCTCGGAAAGATGATCACGGTCGCTTCGAATGACGCCTTTACTGTCAAGCATCACAATGTTTTCAGCCTTAGCACCAAAGGCCTTATAAAGCCGGGTACATGAAACCGCTGCAGCACCGGCACCGCTTACCACGATGCGTATATCTTCCATCCTTTTATCAGCAAGCTCGGTCGCATTGAGCAAAGCTGCAGCAGAAATAATGGCTGTACCATGCTGATCGTCGTGCATAACCGGGATGTCGAGCTCTGCTTTTAAACGACGTTCTATTTCAAAAGCTTCCGGAGCTTTTATGTCTTCCAGGTTGATCCCTCCAAAGGTGGGTGCAATGTTTTTCACCGTAGCGATAAACTCGTCTATATTTTTAGTATCTACTTCAATATCAAAAACATCAATCCCAGCAAAAATCTTAAAGAGCAGACCCTTTCCCTCCATCACCGGCTTGGAAGCTTCGGGGCCTATATCGCCCAGACCCAGCACGGCTGTACCGTTTGAGATTACCGCAACCAGATTGCCTTTTGCGGTGTATTTATAAGCGTTTTCCTTATCCTTTTCAATTTCCAGACAGGGCTCTGCAACCCCGGGGGAATAAGCCAGCGAAAGGTCGCGTTGGGATGAATATTTTTTAGTAGGCACCACGGCAATTTTACCGGGTGTAGGTTTCGCGTGATAGACTAGTGCCTCTCGGCGTCTGCTTTCTTTACTCATAATATTCGCATTAGCTATGCTACAAAAATAGGGCTATTATTAGACCGGGCTAGTAAATTCTTAGCTTTCTATCTGCTAATTTTAGCAAGAACAGGATTGTGATTAAATCATAAAAGCTAAATCTCCCTATAACCGAAAGATTTAGCTTTTTATTTTTTAATCCTGTATTTTAATCATTCAGGCATATAAATCTTATCTGAAGAATAACTCTTCTGAAGACGAAGCGCCAACAAGGCTGCAATTATAAAAAACACTCCTCCAAAGAGGATCGCATTAACCGCATTGTTACCCAACAAATTCTCAATGATAGGACCAAAGGTTACCGTTTGAATAAGCATGGGAATTACAATCATCATATTTACGATCCCCATATATACCCCGCGTTTTTCTTCGGGAATTACTTTGGAAACCATCGAATACGGGATACCCA
The DNA here is from genome assembly GCA_964398145.1 of uncultured Flavimarina sp. Lineage (GTDB taxonomy): Bacteria > Bacteroidota > Bacteroidia > Flavobacteriales > Flavobacteriaceae > Leeuwenhoekiella. The sequence continues at coordinate 53,928 of CAYNMH010000003.1, forward strand.
TCATCGCAGCCCAACCTATACCGAAAAGTACCATAGGAACCAGTAAAGCATACTCATCCTGAATATACGGCATACTTAGCATGGCTATCCCGGTAAGCAGCAAGCTGATTACATATACATTACGCGAACCATACTTTTTAGCAAATGGCACCAAAGCAAGGGCCACAATCATAGTTACAAAATTGTAGGTCCCGTTCATCAGACCGGTTTGTGCCAGCGCCTGTTCTGAAACCTGCTGAAAATTTTGTGCAAAAGCAGTATCCCCGGTAGTGACCACGCCTCCACTGCGGCAGGCTTCCATAATCCCTTCAAAACGTACATTGTCATCCTGACTCAGACCATACATGGAGTTGCGTAGCATAGGTGTTATAAACTGCCAATAGACAAAAAGGGCATACCATTGAAAAAAATAAACCGCAGCCAGCTTTTTAAGCATAGCGGGCATTCTGCCTATAGCTCCCCCGATTTCGACCAGCGGTTCAATCATCCGGGAACCGAAAGTGGATTGTTCTTTCTCACGTTTCATCGCAGCCAGATCTTCCTCTGTAGGCGGGATTTCAGGAGTTTTCCAGACAGACCACAACACGGTTGCTATAGATGCAAAAGCACCTAAAAAGAAGGAATAATACACCCAGGTAGGAATGGTTGAAATGGTTTCTGCACCGGTAGAGCATAGGGCCGCCCCCTCCTCTGCCGCTACTCCAAACCAATCCTGAAAAAGAAACAATGAAAAATTTGCTATGGTTATCCCGGCACCCACAAACAGACTTTGCATCTGGTAGCCAAAAGTAATTTGATCATCATTCAGTTTATCGCCTACAAAAGCGCGGTAGGGCTCCATTGCGGTGTTATTTCCCACATCCAGAATCCACAGTAAGCCTACTGCAAACCACAGTTCTGAACTGTACGGAAAAGCTAGAAGGCACAAACTACCTAAAATAGCCCCAATTAAAAAGAAGGGCTTACGACGACCTCCCCATCTCGGCAACCAGGTTTTGTCTGAAATAGCTCCGATTATGGGCTGAATGATGAGACCCGTAACAGGCCCTGCTAGATTTAACAATGGGAGTTCTGCGTGATCTGCCCCTAAGAATGAGAAAATAGGATTGATGGCAGTTTGTTGCAACCCAAAACTGAACTGAATTCCGAAGAATCCCACATTCATATTCCAAATTTGCCAGAAGGAAAGATTAGGCTTGCGAATGGCACTGATAATTTTATTCATACTACCTGTAAGCGTATTGTTTCAGTTTAACTAATGTCTGAAATCAAAAAATTAAAACGTTTGAGAACATTTATTTTTGAAAAACAATTGACAATATACACGAATAGCTTAAAATATTAACAACTTATTCAGAAATTAACGGCAGCCATTCAACGGTTATTTTTCGTTTAAAAAGCTAATGTTACGCATAAGCCCCTCGTATTTGGTACGCTTAACCGGGGATTTCCTGAAAATATCTGAAAAGACCTCCTGCGTGAGCTCTTTCCAATCCTCTTTTGAATAATCAAGAATTTGCGGTCTTGCATTTAAAAGTGGTTCGTTATGAGCTTTAGAAAACCGATTCCAGGGGCATACATCCTGGCAAATATCGCAACCAAACATCCAGTCTTCCATCTGATTTTGCGCGTAAGCCGGAATTTCATTTTTAAGCTCAATCGTAAAATAACTGATGCATTTGCTCCCATCTACCACATAAGGCTCAACGATGGCATCTGTAGGGCAGGCATCTATACAGGCGGTGCAGGAACCACAATGATCGGTTACCGGAGTATCGTATTCCAAATCCAGATCGATAATCAATTCGGCTATAAAATAAAACGATCCTACCTGTTTGGTGAGCAGGTTACTGTTTTTGCCTATCCATCCTAACCCGCTACGTGCAGCCCAGGCTTTATCTAAAACAGGTGCAGAATCTACAAATGCACGACCTTCTATTTTTCCTATTTTTTCTTCCAGGCTGAACAGCAATTCTTTCAAACGGTCTTTGATCACCAAATGATAATCGGTTCCGTAAGCATATTTCGATATTTTATAGGAATCGTCGCGCTGCTGTTCTTTCGGGAAATAATTAAACAGCAGGGAAACCACACTCTTGGCACCGGGTACCAGCAACGTGGGATCGAGGCGTTTGTCAAAATGATTTTCCATATATCCCATTTCGCCGTTTCGGTTCTTGTTCAACCAGTCTTCCAGTCGTGGCGCTTCCCTTTCTAAAAACTCAGCTTTTGATATGCCGCAGGACATAAAGCCCAGACGCCTGGCTTCGGCTTTAACAAAAGCGGTATTTGAGGCTTTATTAGAAATCAAGATTCGCGCAAACTGAATTTAAGGATGGCATTTTTAGGCTTTAGGGTAATCAACGGAAGGATTTCAATTTCAGGCTTAACCGTATCAATTTTAAACTTACTCACCAGTTGAGTTATTGCCAAAATCATCTCATATATCGCAAAATTATTCCCGATGCACATACGCGGCCCGGCCCCGAAAGGCAGAAAATAAGGCGAATATTTCAGCAGCTTTTCGTCTTCAAACCGCGCCGGATTGAAAGCTTCGGGATTTTCCCAGAAGTCCGGATGCCGGTGTATTTCATAAATGGAAAACAAAAGACTGGTATTTGGCTCTATCGTATAATCATTAAAAGAATCCCCTTCAAGGGCAATTCGATCTATAAAATAGGCCGGTGGATACAAACGCATCGATTCATTAATTACCCGGTTTGTAAAGGAAAGCTCTCGGAGTTTAGTGAGCAATTCTTCTTCTTTCGTCGATTTCACTTCCTGATAAAGCTCCTCCTGAATATCGGGATGATGTGCCAGGAGCTGGGTTGTAAAGGTAAGTGCATTGGAAGTGGTTTCGTGACCAGCTACAAAGAGAATAAAGATTTCGTCAATAAGTCGTTCCTGATCCATTGCCGTATTGTCTTCATAGCGGGCATCGAGAAGCATATCGAGCAGATCATCTTTTCGTATTCCCGAAGCCTTTCGTTCCTCTACCAATGCTTCGAGCAACCTTCGGGCCTCCCCGGTTTTTTCCAGATTTCCTTTAAGTTTTCCCGAAAGGCGGAACCACCAGTGTAAATAAGGCTGTCGTAACTCCCGCACCAGCATAGCCTGAGCTTCTTCGGTGATTTGTTGCAGTCTGTTGATGGTTTTTTGATCTGCAGCCCCACTAAAAAGCGCCTGCACCACCGTTTGAAAGGCTAAATCATTATAAACCGGAAAAATATCGAAAGGACGATTAACCTTTATTTTTCCAAGCTCGTCACTGATTACCTCATTCATTTTGGCGAGTAAATGTTCCAGGTGCTTTTTATGAAAAGCAGGCTGAATGAGTTTACGCTGCGTTGACCAGTGTTTTCCTTCTGCAGTAAGTAAACCCTTGCCTACATACTTGGCTAAATCCTGAGTTTGAATGGGAGATTTAGTATAGTTCTTTTGATTTATTTGCAGGACATGTTGTGCGAAAAGTGCATCCCTTGAGAAAACCACACTTTTGCCAAAACCAAGTTTTAACCAAAATGTATCACCTTTCTCTTCAAAATTTCTTTTATGAAAAGGCAATGGATTTTTCAGGATTTGAAAAGCCGATCGGAGAAACTTGTGTACGGGAACTACCGGAATGCCTGCCATTTCAATTGTGTTTTCGATTAAAAAAGGCCGCCCTGAACCGGACCTTTTACCCGGTTTAAATGCCTATAAGCAGCTTCGGTCACCTCGCGCCCTCTCGGAGTACGTATGATAAACCCCTGTTGAATTAAAAAGGGTTCGTACACCTCTTCAATAGTCTCGGCACTCTCAGAGACTGCGGTAGCCAAGGTGGTAATTCCTACGGGGCCTCCTTTAAACTTATCGATGATAGTTGCCAGTATCTTATTATCCATTTCGTCCAGACCGTGTGCATCTACATTTAAAGCTTTAAGACCAAAACGGGCAATCTCAATATCTATAGTTCCGTTTCCTTTTATTTGGGCAAAATCCCGCACCCTCCTAAGCAAGGCATTGGCAATACGCGGTGTTCCTCTGCTACGCCCTGCAATTTCTATAGCCGCTTCCATACTTATGGGTACTTTCAAAATATCTGCACTACGCTGTACAATGGTGGTGAGTAATTCGGTATTATAATATTCCAGTCGGGAAGATATCCCAAAACGCGCCCGCATAGGTGCGGTCAGCAATCCAGATCGTGTGGTAGCTCCAATTAAAGTAAAGGGATTCAGGTTGATTTGAACCGTACGGGCATTAGGCCCGCTCTCAATCATGATATCTATTTTATAATCTTCCATGGCAGAGTACAGGTACTCTTCGACTACAGGACTTAAGCGGTGAATCTCATCAATGAATAACACATCGCGTTCCTCAAGATTGGTGAGCAGGCCGGCGAGGTCTCCGGGCTTATCAAGCACCGGACCACTGGTCACCTTTATATTGACCTGAAGTTCGTTTGCCAGAATATTAGCTAAAGTAGTTTTTCCCAATCCCGGCGGACCATGAAAAAGCGTATGATCAAGTGCTTCTCCCCTGCCATTAGCGGCCTGAACAAAAATCTCCAAATTCTCCAGCACCTGTGCCTGACCGGTAAAATCACTAAAACTCAACGGGCGCAGCGCGCGCTCTATGTCAAATTCCTCGGGAGAAAAACCCTCACCGCTGGCGTCTAAATGTTCGTTCATAACGTAAAGATAAGAAATAGCTCTCCCGAAAAATACTCCGGTTAAACATCATTACCTTGAATTGTTTCAGTATTCTTATGTAAAAAGCTCATTCTGATAACCTGTACCGGAAAATCTAAAATTATATCAAGAAAAAACCCGCATGAAGCGGGTTTCTGTATAAAATTGTTTTTAAGGAGAATCTTAATGATTCATCTCTTCTTCTCCCGGTTGTAACGGAATGTTTTGAGGAATAAAATCCTGTCCGGGGATCACATAATCGGTTTCATCTTCATTCAGCTTGCTATAATCATAAGACCAGCGGTAAACGTGAGGGATTTCCCCTTCCCAGTTACCGTGAATGTGTTTAAGCTCGGTCGTCCACTCTAAAGTATTGGATTTCCAGGGGTTTTTAGGACCTCTCTTACCATAGAAAATAGAAGAAATGAAGTTATAAAGGAACACCAATTGCACCGCAGCAGTAATAATAGCCGCGATGGTAATCATTGTATTAACATCTGCAAGATCATCAAAATATGGGAAAGCCGTATTAGAATAATATCTACGTGGCAGACCGGCCATACCAATAAAGTGCATGGGGAAGAACACGGCATAAGAACCTATTGCAGTCACCCAGAAGTGCACATAACCCAAATTCTTATTCAACATACGCCCTTCAAACATTTTAGGGAACCAGTGATACACTCCTGCAAACAAACCATAAAGCGCAGAGATACCCATTACCAGGTGGAAGTGTGCCACAACGAAATACGTATCGTGCACGTTAATATCCAGCGTACTGTCCCCAAGAATAATCCCGGTAAGACCACCCGTGATAAAGGTGGAAACCAAACCAATGGAGAAGAGCATTGCAGGGTTAAATTGCAGATTTCCCTTCCATAGTGTGGTTATATAATTAAACGCTTTTACCGCTGAAGGAATCGCAATCAGAAGGGTTGTAAAGGTAAATACCGATCCCAGGAACGGGTTCATACCCGATACAAACATATGGTGACCCCATACAATAGTTGACAAAAATGCGATTGCCAATATCGAAGCAATCATTGCACGATATCCAAAAATCGGCTTTCTGGAGTTTGTTGCAATAACTTCTGACGAAATACCCAAGGCCGGAAGTAATACGATATATACTTCAGGGTGACCCAGGAACCAGAACAGGTGTTCAAAAAGCACCGGCGAACCTCCCTGATTGTGCAATACTTCCCCGCCAATATAAATATCAGACAGGAAGAATGAGGTACCAAAACTACGGTCCATAATCAGCAATAAAGCCGCAGAAAGTAGAACGGGAAAGGAAACCACACCAATAATCGCAGTTACAAAGAATGCCCAAATGGTTAGGGGCAATCTGGTCATCGACATTCCTTTGGTACGTAAATTAATTACGGTAACAATATAATTTAGAGAACCTAACAGGGATGATGCAATAAAGATAGCCATAGAAACAAGCCATAGCGTCATACCGGCACCAGATGCAGAAATGGAATTAGGCAAAGCACTAAGTGGAGGGTAAATAGTCCAACCTGCAGCGGCCGGTCCGGCTTCTACAAAAAGCGAACTAACCATAATTACAGAAGACAGGAAGAACAACCAGTAGGAAACCATATTCAGGAATCCTGAAGCCATATCCCGAGCACCAATTTGCAATGGAATAAGCAGGTTACTAAAGGTACCGCTCAGGCCTGCTGTAAGTACGAAGAATACCATTATCGTACCGTGAATGGTTACCAGTGAAAGGTAAATACTGGGGTCCATCACTCCGTCAGGAGCCCACTTACCCAAAAATATCTCAAAAATGGTGAATTTGGTATCTGGCCATGCCAACTGCATTCGAAACAGGAGCGACATCGCAATACCGATTATCCCCATAATCAAACCGGTAATCAAATATTGTTTAGAGATCATTTTGTGATCTGTACTAAAGATATATTTGCTTATAAACGTCTGATGGTGATCATGATGCCCGTGATCGTCGTGGGCATGATGGTCTAAAGCTGTTGCATCTGCTGCCATAATCTATTTTCTTTTAAATCTCAATTTTTTAATTCTCCATACTTTCAGAAAAGGTCTTCTGCCCTTTCAACCAGGTCTCATACTCTTCCTGAGTTTCTACAATTATTTTCATCTGCATATTGTAATGGCTGGAACCACATATCTTATTACATAGCAAATAATAGTCAAACTCATCATACGCTTCAAGAGTGGACTCTCCCGCAGCGGCTAATTCTTTATTTTTCTCTTTTCGAATTTCCTGAATGGTGCGCATTTTTTCCTGCATATAATCGGTCTCGCGAATTTCTGCGGTAGTCACAGTGGGCGTAAATGAAAACTGGGTAATCATACCCGGCACCACGTTCATTTGAGCCCTAAAGTGCGGCATATAGGCCGAGTGCAGCACATCCTGAGAACGCAATTTAAAGATCACCTGCTTTCCTACAGGTAAATGCAGTTCTGTAGTTACAACGTCATCGCTTCCATCTGAATCACTTGGATCAACACCCAGCTGGTTGATACCTTCAATAAAACGCACATTAGCATCTCCCAGAATATTATCATCCCCGGCGTAGCGTGCCTTCCAGTTAAAGCGCTGTGCATACAGTTCAATCACAATAGCATCTTCATCCTCTTCAAAGTTCATAATGTCAGACCAGGTAAAGAGACCATAAATAATGAGACCCGCAAGAACGATTACAGGAATGATTGTCCAAATAAATTCAAGCTTATCATTATCTGCATAAAAAAGAGCGCGCTTACCTTTTTCACCTTTGTATTTGTAAGCAAAAAAGTGAAGTAAAAACTGAGTGATTACCTGAACCACCATGATTACCGCAATAGAGATAAACATAAGTGTATCATACTTGCCCCCGTGTGCAGAGGAAGCTTCAGGTAAGTAGAATTTAGAATAATGCCAGAAACAGTAGAACATTAAGAAATACAGGAATACCATAAACATCACCATCAATTTGGCATTGATGCGGTTATCTTTTCCGTTAGCTACTTCTCCTTCATCCCCTTGTGAATTTCCTTTAGAGAGTGCATATATTTTACTCATTTGCCAGATTGCTACGGCAAAGAGTGCGATTACAATAAGTACTAAAAAAACGATCATTGGTGTGTTTTTTCTGTTTCGTTGCTATTAATAGTGAAAATGTTCGCTCTCAATGAGGAATGGATTATTCTTAGGTCGTAATGATACTCTTGAAAGCCCCAAGCCTACTGTAAAAACAAAGAGACCCAGGAAGAACAGCAGTCCTGCAAATTCAGTTATACCAAAAGTGCCGTAAGGCCCTACAGTTGAAGGCATCACTAAAAGGTAAATATCTATATAGTGACCTACGAGAATGATGATTCCGGCAATAACCACAAACCAGGAAACCCGCTTGAAATCACTATTCATCAAAATTAAAATTGGGAATACAAAGTTAATAATAAGCATTCCAAAGAAGATAGGATTATACTCCTGTATTCTCAAAATGAAATACGTTACTTCTTCCGGAATGTTTGCATACCAAATTAACATAAACTGACCAAACCATAAATATGTCCAGAAAACACTGAATCCAAACATAAACTTAGCCAAATCGTGCAGGTGACTGTCGTTAACAAATTCCAACTGACCGATTGCCTTAAGAGAAACAGTCACAATTGCTATTACGGTAACTGCAGAAACAATAATGCTTGCAAAAATATACCACGCAAACAGGGTACTGTACCAGTGTGGAGTCATTGACATAAACCAGTCCCAGGCCATTGTTGATTCGGTAACAATAAAAAATGCCAGGAAGTAAACCGAGTATTTAAATATGTTTTTATAGGGTCTAAGAGTTTCTGCAGTATCTAAATCTCTTGAATTTTTAACTGCGAAATAGCGGTATAAGTTCCATCCTACCACGTAGATGATTCCACGTATTAACCAGAATGGAAAATTAAGGTAACCCGATTTCCCCTGAAGGATTTCATCTTCAGCTACCAGCTCGTGATTCATCCAGGGATAGAAATGCTCTCCCGCCAGTACCACGATTAATAAAACGATAACAGATCCCGGAAGAAGATAAGCAGTGATACCTTCCATAACTCTGAAGAGTAAGGGAGACCATCCCGCCTGTGCCGCGTTTTGAATAGCATAAAAAACCAGAGTTCCCAAAGCAATCATCATAAAAAAGAATGCAGCAATAAAAACGGCAGACCAGGGTTTGGTTTGCAGTTGATGCAAGACGTGCTCCATATGTTCACCATCTTCGTGAGCAGCGTGACCCATATCTTTATCTGCTGCCATCGCGCGCTCTGAATAACCGTGCTCCCCTTTAACCTCGTCTACAAGATTGGTTTCTTCATGATGCGCTTCACCCCCTTCGTGGTGTGTTTCACCGCCACCGTGGTGAGCTTCCTGCGCCGCAAGAATTTCATTAGCCTCCTCTACTGTTCCCGGAACAGAAAGAAAACCAAATACCAATCCTATTAAACCCAGTGCCATACAAATAATGGCGAAAAGTCTTAATTTACTAGAAAACTTGTACATAATTGAAATATCCTGCCTTTATTATTCTTCAGTTTGTGCTTCTTCAGACATTACCTGTCCTTCATCAGCCATTTCGTCCTGCTCCATCTGAGCTTCCTCTGCTGCAGTTTCTCCTTCAAAAGCTCGCTTCGGCTTACCGTCTAATGCATCTTTAAGATCCATCACATAATGATTTATAAGCCATAGTTCACGTTCAGTGGTCTGTGTTGCATAGGAACCCATTGTGTTAATTCCATAATAGGTAACATGGTAAACACTACCTTCGGTAATCGCACGTCCCTGATCATTGTATGCAGGGATCCCTAAAATTTTCTCACGTTCTGCAAGCGTACCTTTACCGTCACCTTTATCTCCATGACAAATAGCACAGTAGAGGGTATAAAGCATCTTGCCTTCATTCACATTATCTTCGGTGTAAGGCAGTGGATTTTTAAGATTGGCTTTAGCTGCGTCATAACCTTCGCGGTTATCTTCGTATTCATATGGCATCCAGCCTCTGGAAACTGTTCCTTCAACCGGGTGCATAGCTTCCATTTGGTTTGGAAATACATCGTATTTTCCATAAGCCTCATAACTGACCTCCTCATACATGTTTGGCATGTACTCATAGTTTCTGTAGTCCTTATCCTGACAAGAAACTATCAAAACCAGCATTACTAATGAAGATACTATTTTGATACTATTTTTCATTTGTTAAGCGTGTTCTTCGTTATGTATTAGACTTATTTCAGATGCGCCGGTATCATATAAAAATTTTGATAAGGCATCCAAATCATGACCTGCGGCATCTACTTCTAAAAGAAAATGATCGTCTGTCGTTCTAGGGTCCGGGTTTTCGGCTTTCTTAAATGGCCAGATTTTACTTCTTAGATAAAAAGTAATTACCATCAAGTGTGCTGCAAAGAATACCGTAAGTTCAAACATAATGGGCACAAACGCCGGCATATTCTGCAGGTAGGAAAAACTGGGTTTACCACCTATATTCCGAGGCCAATCTTCGATCATAATAAAATTCATCATCAAGGTAGCCACACTCAAACCTATCAACCCATAAATAAATGAACAAATTGCAATACGGGTGTAAGGCAGGCCCATCGCTTTATCGAGACCGTGAACGGGGAATGGCGTGTAAGCCTCATTAATGTGATAATGCTTTGCACGTATTTCCTTAACTGCTTTCATAAGGACGTCGTCATCATTATAAAGCACATGTAAAACGTTTCCTGATGCCATAATTAGTTTTTAAGTTTTTGTGCCTGACCTGCCCAATCATCGCGCTCCGCTCTACCGGGGAATGCATCGATTATCTCATCCAGCAAATCATATTCTTTTTTTGTCATTCTACTTACCTGATCGTAGGTATAAATACCCAACTGGTGTAATTTCTGCTCCATTACAGGTCCCACACCACTTATTTTCTTAAGATCGTCTGCAGTTTGTGTTGCAGGATCGTAGGTGCCTATATGAGCAAGCATCATATCAATCTCTGCTTTCTTAGCTTCTGTATCTACTAAAGCATCTGCATTTACTGTAGATTGATGATAAGTGCTTGACGAATTAGAAGCTACCCCAAGAGAATTAGGTCGCGGACTATACTTGGAAGTACGGGTATCTGTGGCCGTACCGGCAAGATCCTCACCAGATTCACGAATGCGTTTGTACCGTGCTCCTGATGATTTCAAGATACTTTTAACCTCTGCCTGGGCGATAACCGGGAAGGTACGCGCATACAACAGGAACAATACAAAGAAGAATCCTATGGTTCCTACGAAAACTCCAATATCTACAAATGTAGGCGAGAACATAGACCAAGACGAAGGTAAACGGTCTTTACTTAAACAGATTACAATAATATCAAAACGCTCAAACCACATCCCAATATTGATGATCAGGGCTACAATAAACGTCCAAAGGATATTGCGTCTCCATTTCTTCACCCAAAGCGTAAGTGGCACGATCAGGTTACAAATGATAAGTGCCCAAAATGCCCACCAGTACGGTCCGGTTGCAGCACCAAAAGAAAGATACGTATAGTTTTCGTAAGGCACCCCGGAATACCAACCGATAAAGTATTCAGTCAAATAAGCGACTGTAACAATACCTCCGGTTAAGAGGATTACCTTATTCATAAATTCGATATGTACAATAGTAATGTAATTCTCCAGGCTTACCACTTTCCGCATTACGAGAAGAAGGGTCTGCACCATTGCAAAACCGGAGAAAATTGCACCAGCCACAAAGTAAGGAGGGAAAATGGTACTATGCCAACCCGGAACAACCGAAGTTGCAAAGTCAAAGGATACAATCGTGTGTACCGAAAGTACCAGAGGAGTTGCAAGACCTGCAAGCACCAACGAAACCTCTTCAAAACGCTGCCAGTCTTTAGCACGACCACTCCAACCGAAACTCAATATTCCATATATTTTTTGCTGGAACGGGCTCTTGGTACGGTCTCTGATCATAGCAAAGTCGGGCAAAAGACCTGTCCACCAGAATACCAGAGATACTGAAAGATATGTGGAAATCGCAAATACGTCCCAAAGCAGCGGTGAATTGAAGTTTACCCAAAGCGATCCAAACTGGTTAGGTATAGGCAATACCCAATAGGCTAACCATGGGCGTCCCATGTGAATAATAGGGAATAAACCCGCCTGAACAACGGCAAATATGGTCATCGCCTCTGCAGATCGGTTAATTGCCATACGCCATTTTTGACGGAATAAAAGCAATACCGCAGAAATAAGGGTACCTGCGTGACCAATACCTACCCACCAAACGAAGTTGGTAATATCCCAGGCCCAGCCAATGGTTTTATTAAGACCCCAAACCCCAATACCGGTAGAAACGGTATATACAATACAGCCCAAGCCCCAAAGGAATGCTACAAGAGCTATAGAAAATACTATCCACCAAGATTTGTTGGCCTTTCCTAAGATAGGAGCTCCTACATCGACGCTGATGTCGTGGTAAGATTTCTCTCCAAGAATCAAAGGCTCTCTTATGGGTGCTTCGTAGTGTGACGACATATTAATATATTGATATTTGTATTTTAAACTTTATTAAGCCTCAGCTGTGTTCTTAACTTTTACGTGATAGAATACATTTGGTTTCACCCCAATATCTTCTAACAGATAGTACTTACGCTTGTCATTCTTAAGTGCTACGATTTCAGATTCTGGCATATTTACATCGCCAAACTTAATCGCGCCCTGATCGCAGGCATTGCTACAAGCTGTTGCAAACTCCCCGTCTTCAACCACACGTCCTTCACGTTTCGCATCAAGAATGGTTTTTTGAGTCATCTGGATACACATAGAACACTTCTCCATAACCCCGCGTGAACGTACAGTCACATCAGGATTAAGAACCATACGGCCCAGATCATTATTCATGTTGTAATCAAACTCATCGTTTTCACTGTATAAGAACCAGTTGAAACGACGTACTTTATACGGACAGTTATTTGCGCAATAACGCGTACCCACACAACGGTTATACGTCATCTGGTTCTGACCCTGTCTTCCGTGACCAATTGCAGCAACCGGACAAACCGTCTCACAAGGAGCATGGTTACAGTGCTGACACATTACAGGCTGGAAGGCTACTTCCGGATTATCATAAGATTGTTTCTCAACTACAGAATAACTATCCATTGCAGGCAGCTCCTCAAGCGTTTCAGTTTCTTCTACAAAAGTGTCTTCAGAAGAGTAATAACGGTCGATGCGCAACCAGTGCATATCTCTGAAATTTCTAACCTCCTGCTTACCTACAACCGGAACGTTGTTTTCAGCATGACATGCAATTACACAAGCCCCGCAACCGGTACAGGCATTAAGATCTATAGAAAGGTTAAAATGTGGTCCAAAAGTATCATCAAAAGATTCCCAGATGTCTGCATTTTTATCGCGTACTGAAATCTCGGAATGATTGTAATCCACGTGACCTACGTGATTCCATTCAGCAGCATCCTTAGTGTTGAAAATTTCAAGAGTAGTCTCTTTAATGATATCATCTGCACGACCCACCATGGTGTTTTGCATTTGCACACAGGCAAATTCATGCCATCCACTGGTCTTTTTAATCTGTACGGTTTGCGTTGACTTAAAATCTTTGTAAAGTGGATATGCATTAACACCTACCTGCATTTCTTCCTGCACAGCTGCTTTTTTACCATATCCTAAAGCCAGACCTACTGAACCCGGTGCCTGACCCGGTTGAACAAATACCGGTACTTGTTCCAAAGTCACATCTCCCAGAGTAATGCTAACATAATTCCCGTTCAGCGCTCCTTTCGAAGTAATTTCATTTTCTATTCCTAAACGATCAGCATCTGCTTTAGACATCGTCAGGTAATTGTCCCAGGAAGTTCGGGTAATAGGATCTGGAAATTCCTGCAACCAGGGGTTATTAGCCTGCTCGCCATTTCCTAAACCGGTACTTGAGTACAAGGTGAGTTCAAAACCATTTCCGGCCGCCTCTCCTTCCTGACTAAGCGCACTTAAAGCACTTGAAAGTGTAATTGCACCATCAGCAGTCATACTCTCCTGAGTATTCATCGCAGCACCATCTGCCGAAGACGCTGCTTCGAAAGCGATACCGTCTTGCAAAGCCTGGTTAAAGCTCTTATTGGTGTTTGTCCAATTCGACTTTAAATAGTCATAATAAGACATATTATTATTCGTCCATCTTAACAAACACTCCTGAAACTGTCTGGTATCGAAAAGAGGCTTAATTGCAGGCTGCATCAGACACACATACCCCTTTTTGATTTCCACATCTCCCCAGGACTCCAAGTAATGAGGAGTAGGAGCCAGATAATTACAGAGCATACCGGTCTCATCTTCTTTCATATTGAAAGAAACCTTTACATCAACCTTTTCAAGACCAGACTTAAATTCGTTTACATTCGGAAGGCTGTAAGCAGGGTTAACCCCCACTACAAACAACGCACCTACCGAGCCAGCATTCATATCAGCCACCATTTGACTAACCTCCTGCGCATTACCCTGACGGGTCATTTTGGGAGCTGTAGTATCTATAATAGTACTTCCTAAACTTTCGTTTATTGACAAAGCCACCATTTGCGCATTAGCATCATCTACACCAGTGATAAACACGCCTTTACTACCAGCGGCGCGCAATTGTTTTGCCGCAGCTTTTACTGCCTCATCAAGTTTGGGAGAAAGACCCGTATTTGCGCCACCACCGGAAACCAAATTCTGGATAGCAGCAACGATCTTCTTCTGTTCAGCAGGAGTAGCCAGCACACGCTTATCTGCATTACCACCGGAAAGCGTCATGTTTGCCTCAAACTGGATGTGTCGAGACATTTTTCCATTTTTAGGAACACGACTTTGAGCGTAAGAAGGAGCAAAACCTCCTCCCTGCCAGTCTCCAAGGAAATCTGCTCCTACAGAAACAATAACCTCCGCCTCAGTAAAATCATAATCAGGTAAGGCACGGGTACCGTATTTACTTTCAAAGGCATCTAAAGCAGCATTCTCCCCTATCGCATCATAAGTTATATGCTGCACATTAGGATAAGCTGCAGCAAAATCTGCAATCAATCGTGAAGTCGAAGGACTCGCAAAAGTTTGTGTAAGCAACACAATACGCTTACCTCCAAGATTATTTAATTTTTGACCTAAATTCTCATCAAACTCAGCCCAGCTAACCGAACTACCATCAACCTTTGGTCCCTGCAAACGCTTGGTGTCATACATAGACAAAACCGAAGCCTGAACCCGGGCGTTACTTCCTCCCACACGAGAGGCCATTTTGTTACTTTCGATTTTTATGGGCCTTCCTTCTCTGGTTTTTACCAGTACGCCCGCAAAATCAAAACCATCTGCCATTACCGTTGCATAATAATCTGCCTTACCTACGGTAATTCGCTCAGGAGCAACAACGTAAGGAATGGATTTCACAACCGGACCCTCGCAAGCCGCAAGCGAAGCTGCCGCCGTAGAAAAACCCACGTATTTTAAGAAATCACGACGCGTAGTAGAGGAACCATCTAAAGTTTTCTTATCTCCCAGAAATTCATCGGTAGGAATCTCGTGTGGAAATTCATTATGCTTAAGCGCCTCAACAATAGAGCTGTTTTCATTTAGCTCTTCAACACTTTTCCAGTATTTCTTGTTTGATGACATAAAATCTATAGTTATTTATTTGGAACGCGAGTCAAGCTACACGTCTTCTTATCTATTAATAATGGCATTTACCGCACTCCAGACCACCCATCTGGGCAGCGGTCAATTGCTCTACACCGTATTTCTTGGAAAGCTCTTCGTGAATTTTCTCGTAATACGGGTTGCCATCCATTTTTACATTAGTTTCCCGGTGGCAGTTTATACACCAGCCCATAGTAAGCGGCGCATGCTGATACATGATTTCCATCTCTTCAACCGGACCGTGACAGGTTTGACACTGAATATCAGCAACGCTCACGTGCTGAGAGTGATTGAAATAGGCAAAGTCTGGCAAGTTGTGAATACGCACCCACTCTACTGCCTGGGTTTCCCCTGTGTAAGATTGCGTAGCCTGATCCCAGCCCACTGCTTTATATAATTTCTGAATTTCCTTATCGTAAAATTCTTTAGAGTAATCCTCAGTAACTGAACTGTACTCGTTTGTAGCATCTGCAACTTCCGAAATACTCTTATGACAGTTCATACACACATTCAAAGAAGGTATTCCGGAATGCTTGCTCGTACGTGCGGAAGAGTGACAGTATTTACACTCAATTTGATTATCACCGGCGTGGATGCGGTGCGAATAGTGTATAGGCTGAATAGGCTCATACCCCTGATCAACTCCTACCTGCATCATCCAACCATAAGCGAAATAAGCACCACCTAATAAAAGCACGATTACTGAAACCAAAACTAAAAACTGATTTTCAACAAAAGCTTTCCAGATAGGTTTGCGAGCCTCTTTAACCGGAAGTTCAACACCTTGTGCTACTGCAAACTTGCGAAGTGTATTATTTACAAGAAATAATACCGCAACCAGCATTACTAAGACAACAGCGAGGATCGCGAGGATTATAGTGCTCGAAACACCACCCCCACCTTGACCACCGGCGGCTCCTCCTGCAGGAGCAGGAGCAATTGGCTCAGGTTTTGGAGTATCGGTATACGCCAGGATATCGTCAATATCTGCATTGCTCAACTCCGGAAACAGGTTCATCGCCGTTTGACTGTACTCATTGTAAATCGCGATCGCCTCAGAGTCACCTGAATCCCGTAATTCCTTGTTGTTTTTTATCCAGCGATATAACCACTCGCGATCGCGACGCTCGGTTACACCATACAATGCTGGTCCTGTTGCCCGGTCATAAAGCTTGTGACAAGCAGCACATTTGGCATTAAATAATGCTTTACCGGCCGCAGCATCGCCACCACCCTGAGCTGCAGGTGTAGTTTCAGATTCTGCTGCCTGGCCTCCTTCAGCCGTAGCAGTCGCATCTTCCTGAGCAAAAACTAAAGAAGAAAAAGAAAGCAGGAATGCCAGAGTGATTAAAGAAAATCGAGAAGCTGAATTAAGGTTTTTACCCTGTTTCATAGTATGATAGAATTGTCATCTTAGCTCGGCACTAAAATCAGCCTTAAAAGCAATTTGAGACTGGATAGCGTACCGACAAATTTGATCGCAAAAGTAAGACTTAGAAGTGGATTTTTGAAGTGTTAGCAAAGCGTTAAGAACTAATTTATATCTGTTCTAAATAATAATTCTATGCAGATTTGAGTTATTACTTTTACTTTTACCAAAAGATTTTTACAATGAAAAATATACTCTTGAAATTCACATTTTTAAGCCTTTTTAGCTGTGCTTTTCAATCGGTTGCTCTTGCGCAAAGCGCAAACGTATCTGTCATTCAGGACCAAAGAATTCCTGAATTATTGAGCTTAAAATCAAAAATGGCTGCTAATAACGAGCTTAATGATCGTTATAAGATACAGCTTTTTTACGGCTCAATAACTGAAGCGAACACCATTCAATCACGCTATAAATCAAAATATCCAGATTGGGAGCCTAGCATCGTTTACGAAAGCCCCAACTATAAAGTATGGGTAGGCAATTTTAGAAACAGACTCGAGGCAGATCGCGCGCTTCTTGCCATACAAAAAAACTTTCCGAGTGCTTTTGTAATGAAGCCCGACAGATAGTTATTCCACATATATCATCACACTAAAAAGGCTGTCAAATGACAGCCTTTTTTTATGCGTTCTTATCTCTTTGGCCAACTCCGTAAAACCGCAATAAATAAATAACCCAAATTCAACCCTGCCATCCTTCTAAATAACATACCCAAACCTCTGAGTGAATCCACAGTGAAACCACACTGCAACCACACTTTGCAACAGTTCTTGTGGGTCACTATAGCACCATACTGGTTTTATCATCTATACACGTAGTACCAACTCACTTTAAACCTGTAACTGACCAACAGTCTTTGAAGCTTTTTCCAGATTCTGTTATTTTAGAGTAAACTACCTCAAGACAAGCCTAAGACATTAAATAAAATAAACCAGTGATTTCGAGGTCAAAACAAGGACTTATATACCCGGTGACAGAGCCAATAAATTCACAGAATACGTGATTCATTCAGTATCAAACAAAAAAAAAAAAAGAGGCTGCTTCAAGCAACCTCTTTTTTAAACTATAAACTCTATTAGT
>CAYNMH010000003.1:71901-79287 GCA_964398145.1 uncultured Flavimarina sp.
AAAAAAAAGAGGCTGCTTCAAGCAACCTCTTTTTTAAACTATAAACTCTATTAGTTATTTCAGTTTTTTCTTAACTGCAACTTCCTGGTAAGCTTCAATAATATCCCCTTCGCGAATATCATTGTAGTTCTTGATTTGCATACCGCAATCATATCCTTTACTCACTTCTTTTACATCGTCTTTAAAGCGCTTCAGAGAAGCCAATTCGCCGGTATAAATAACCACACCATCGCGTATTAAGCGCACACCCGAACTGCGGTAAATTTTTCCGGAAGTAACCATACATCCTGCGATTGTACCGATCTTAGAAATTTTAAAGGTTTCCCGAATCTCAGCGGTACCCGTAATTTCCTCCTTCATTTCCGGAGACAACATACCCTCCATCGCATCTTTAAGATCATTAATGGCATCGTAAATAATGGAATAGGTACGGATATCAATTTCCTCCTTATCTGCAACCTGTCTCGCATTTCCGGCAGGTCTTACATTAAAGCCAATGATGATCGCATCAGAAGCCGAAGCCAGCAATACATCACTTTCAGTAATCGCACCTACACCTTTATGGATTATATTAACCACGATTTCATCTGTAGAAAGCTTACCAAAACTGTCGGTTAATGCCTCAACAGAACCATCCACGTCACCCTTAAGAATAATATTAAGTTCTTTAAAGTCACCCAGGGCAATACGTCTTCCTATCTCGTCAAGAGTAATGTGTTTCTGTGTACGTACAGACTGCTCACGCTGAAGTTGAGTACGCTTATTGGCTATATCCTTAGCTTCGCGCTCATCTGCCATCACATTAAACTTATCACCCGCTTGTGGCGCACCGTCTAATCCCAGGATTGAAACCGGAGTTGCAGGACCTGCTTCCTTAATCTCTTTCCCGCGCTCATCGTGCATGGCTTTGATCTTACCGCTGTTTGTTCCGGCAAGGACGTAGTCCCCTATTTTTAGGGTACCTGCCTGTACCAGTACGGTAGAAACATATCCGCGACCACGATCAAGGAAAGCCTCTACAACGGTACCGTTAGCACGTTTATCAGGATTAGCTTTCAATTCTAAAATTTCAGCTTCCAGCAATACTTTTTCTAAAAGTTCTTCAACTCCCTGACCTGTTTTTGCTGAAATATCGTGGGATTGAATTTTTCCACCCCAATCTTCAACAAGCAGATTCATATTAGCCAGCTGCTCTTTGATTTTATCTGGATTTGCCGTTGGCTTATCGATCTTGTTAATCGCAAAAACAATAGGAACACCGGCTGCCTGAGCGTGTGAAATCGCCTCTTTGGTTTGTGGCATCACATCATCATCTGCTGCTACCACGATAATCGCAATATCAGTTACCTGAGCACCACGCGCACGCATTGCGGTAAAGGCCTCGTGACCCGGCGTATCCAGAAACGCGATTTTCTGACCACTTTTAAGGGTTACACCGTAGGCACCGATGTGCTGGGTAATACCACCGCTTTCCCCGGCAATTACATTTTCTTCGCGAATGTAATCGAGCAGCGAGGTTTTACCGTGATCCACGTGACCCATCACGGTTACAATAGGCGCACGGGCTTTTAAATCATCAGGCGAGTCGGCTTCAACGGCAATAGATTCTTCGATATCGGCATTTACAAACTCAACCTCATAGCCAAATTCTTCTGCCACGATGGAAAGAGTTTCAGCATCCAAACGCTGATTCATCGTCACCATCATACCCAGCGACATACAGGCTGAAATGATTTGAGTAACCGAAACATCCATCATGGTAGCCACTTCGCTCACTGTAACAAACTCGGTAACTTTCAATACCTTGTTTTCTGCTTCCTGCTGTGCCAGCTCATCCTCACTCTTCTGACGGTGCTGATCCCGCTTATCTCTACGGTATTTAGCCCCTTTCCCTTTATTGGATTTACCCTGAAGTTTTTCAAGGGTTTCCCGTATTTGCTTTTGTACTTCTTCTTCTGTAGGCTCCTCTTTTACAACCTGAGCTCCTCTGCGACCCCCACGTTGGTTGTTTCGTCCACGATTATTACCTCCGCCGGCATTAGGATTCGCTCCGGTAGATTTACTGATGCGCTTACGCTTACGCTTACGATCATCGTTGCTATTCGAAGTAGTTTTCTTTTTCTTTTCAGGTTTCTTAAACTGCGAAAGGTCAATTTTTTCTCCTGTGAAGTTAGGCCCCTCCAGTTTTCTATAATCGGTTTTCACGACATCATCGCCCAGCTTAGGACTGTCGCTTTTAGCATTTTCCGAAGCTTTAGGAGCTTCTTTCTTTTCTTCTGCCTTCTTTTCTTCAGCTTTCTTTTCCTCTGCCTTTACTGGCTGTTTAGGATCTGCAGCAGGTTTTGGAGCTTCCTCTTTCTTCGCCTCTGGCTCTGCAGGTTTTGGAGTTTCAGCTTTAGCCTCCACAGGTTTTTCTTCAGCTTTCTCCTGTTTAGGTTCCTCTTTTGGCTTGCCGGCACGATCCAAATCAATCTTGCCTACCTGTTTAGGTCCCTGAAGACTGGTCTTCGCACGAATTACTTCTTTTTCGGGTGCACGCTCTTGTCGCTTCTCTTCTATCTCCTCCTCACGAGCCTGTCTTATAGCTTCTTTCTCCTTTTGTTTCTCCTGAGCAGCTTCTTTAGATGCAACTTTTTTGTTTGCATCGGTCTGAAACTGATCTGATAATACCTCGTATACTTCGGCAGAGATTTTAGTGGTAGGGCGCGCTTCCACATCGTAACCTTTTTCCTTAAGGAAATCAACGGCACGATCCAGTGAAATATTAAGTTCACGCAATACCTTATTTAATCTCATGTTCTTTACTTCTGCCATAAATTGCTTTAATTCGCTATAAAATTAACCTAAAAAACCTGTATTCTCCTATTATTATTCAAACTCTTCTCGAAGAATACGCATCACATCGAGGATGGTTTCTTCTTCAAGGTCTGTTCTTCTAACCAGGTCTTCTACGTCTTGTTCTAAAATACTTTTTGCGGTGTCTAAACCTATTTTTGAAAATTCGGCGATTACCCAATCTTCTATTTCGTCTGAGAATTCTGTAAGCTCCACATCTTCTTCAACTCCTTCTCTAAATACATCAATCTCATAACCAGTCAATTGACCAGCTAATCTAATATTATGCCCACCACGTCCAATGGCTTTAGAAACCTCTTCAGGCTTCAGCATCACTTCTGCAGTTTTGTTTTCATCATCAATCTTAATTGACGTGATTTTCGCCGGACTCAACGCACGGGTAATGTACAACTGCAGGTTGTTGGTGTAATTGATTACATCTATGTTCTCATTACCCAATTCACGTACGATACCGTGAATGCGTGATCCTTTCATCCCCACGCAAGCCCCTACAGGATCAATACGATCGTCATACGAATCTACAGCTACTTTCGCCTTTTCCCCAGGGATACGCACCACTTTCTTAACTGTGATCAAGCCGTCAAACACTTCAGGAATTTCAGACTCAAATAATTTCTCCAGAAAAAGCGGAGAGGTGCGCGACATAATGATGGCCGGCTTATTTCCTTTAAGCTCCACACTTTCTATGATACCTCTTACGTTTTCACCCTTGCGGAAGAAATCTGAAGGGATCTGCTTGTCTTTAGGCATGATGATCTCATTACCTTCATCATCAAGCAATATAATTGCACGGTGTCTAATATGGTGCACTTCAGCGTTATACAACTCGCCTTCCAGATCTTTAAAGTGCTTATAAATGTTAGTATTGTCGTGCTCGTGTATCTTACTGATCAGGTTTTGACGCAGTGCCAAAATAGAACGGCGTCCTAAATCAATAAGCTTCACTTCTTCCGATACATCTTCACCCACTTCAAAGTCAGGCTCTATTCTACGCGCTTCGGTTAGGCTTATTTCAGAGTTTTCATCTTCAACTTCCCCATCTGCAACCACAACGCGATTGCGCCAAATCTCTAAATCACCTTTATCCGGGTTGATAATAATATCAAAATTATCATCGCTCCCAAAACGTTTTTTCAACGTGCTTCTAAAAACTTCTTCGAGTATTGCCATAAGCATTACTCTATCAATGAGCTTATCATCTTTAAACTCTGAAAATGATTCGATTAACGCAATATTTTCCATCCTATATTCTTAAAATTTAATCTTAACTTTTGCCTGATTGATCGCCTCATAGGTGATTTCTTCCTGCTTTTCTACGGTCATTTTACCTTTACCTACTTCCTTTGGAACCCGTTCTTTCCAGGAAAGTGTAATCCCAGATTCGGAAACGGTATCTAAAGTTCCGGTAATTTTTGAGCCATCCCCCAGTTTAACTTCTAAATCGCGCCCAATATTCTTTTTATACTGACGCTTGTTAATGAGAGGCTCGGTTGCACCTGCCGATGCTACTTCCAGCGAAAAATCTTCTTCTTCTCTGTCCAGATTATGCTCAACCTTACGGCTCACATTCACGCAATCCTGCACGGTAACCCCCTGATCTCCGTCAATAATCACACGAATCTCATTATTACCTTTTATGGTAAAATCTATTAAAAACAGTGAGTTGTACTCTTCAAATGCTTCGTTAAGAAGCTCTTTAACACGTTCCTTCAACATTGGCCCTATAAAAAGAGGGGACTTTTTAGTGTCCCCTCAGATTAGTTTCTTAATTCAACGCTGCAAATATAAAACTTTTTATCAACATATAAAATAGAAGCTCCTCAGGATTAAATGCTTAACTTTAATAGAGTCTTCCCACTTCACTAAACCTTTTAAACCAGTCTGTTATGATCTCAAAATTACTTGTACCCACCGATTTCTCAGATCAGGCCCAATATGCTTTTGAAGTGGCCTGCCAGCTCGCACACAAGCATCAGGCGCAGTTGCATCTCCTTCACCTCGTGGAGTTACCCTACTCACTAATCAACATATTTGACAATAAGAAAAGTCCCGATTTGCCGGAAGCTCTTTACTTCCTGAAACTAGCGCAGCAAAACTTCTATCACTATCGTGAATGCTGCAAACACCTTACCGAAGGACTGGAAATTACTGAAAACGTAAAATTTAACGATGTTCAGGAAGGCATTCAGCTCTACATCAAAGAACACAACATTGACGCTGTTGTGATGGGATCTCACGGCTCAAGCGGTTTTGAAGAACTTTTCATAGGTTCTAATACCGAAAAAGTAGTGCGCAATGTTCACGTACCCGTTTTTGTAATCAAAAAACAGCATCCCCATTTTGTAATCAAAAAGTTCATTTTCGCTACAGATTTGGAACAGGATAATATCAAAGCCGTACAGGACGGAATCAGATATACCGAGGCTTTCAATGCTGAATTTAAACTGGTTTACATCAACACGCCGGAACAGTTTAAAACTACTGCAGAATTGCGCGAGCAATACAACCAGTTTAAAGCTGAATTAGACCGGGATTTGTATGATATTGAAATATACAATGATCACAACGTAGAGCGCGGGATTTTAAATTTTGCCAAAGAACAACAGGCAGATCTCATCGGCATAGGTACTCACGGCCGAAAAGGCCTTGCCCATTTCCTCAACGGCTCCCTGAGCGAAGACCTGGTCAATCATGCCAAAAGACCGGTGCTCACCTTCCGGATTTAATTCGTTAATAGTGTCCTAAATAACAATTCATTATCAAAAATGATACGGGATTTTAAATAGTTTTCAAGTCTAAAACCGAAAGCTATGACAACTGACGAACGAAACAACCTGGAGCCCCTATACGATCTCCTGAAAAAGGAAAATACGCATACGACCGGCAATGAAGGCGGCTCAGTGCAACGGGCAATTCTTAAAAAGTACTTTAAAGCTTCCCGTGTACAGATTAAACCCGGCAAACTGGTGTATGATATAAAAATCTGGCCGATGCTATCCACAAAAAGATCTGCAGCTTTTGACTTTAAAATACCTCAGTCTCAAATGTATCAATTTTTAAAAAGTTGTATTAAGAATGATACACAGGGGCGCAGTTTTTATACCGCAATGATGCAGTATTTAATGCTAAATAAAGCAAAACGATAATCTGAAAACTTATATAACCTGAAAACGAAAACCCTTAATCTTCGCGATTAAGGGTTTTTATTTGTTGGCCTACTAGGGCTCGAACCTAGACTCTTCTGAACCAAAATCAGACGTGTTGCCAGTTACACCATAGGCCATTTACCTTCTATAAAGAAAACACTCGCGCTGTTTGCGAATGCGGCTGCAAATTTAAAACAAGTTTTGAGTTCACCAAACAAATTATTCATAAAAAATTTTGAGCTGTAAAATTTTCACGGGCTTTCCTCGTTAGGAATTTGAAACCGAAATGCTTGCAGGCATTTAGCAGTTATTCAATCAAAGTGCAGTACCTTGTGCATTGCTCAAACAAAACGAAAATCATTAGCGTATTAATTCTTAAATTCGCTGCTCGTTAAAATTGCCTTATGACACACTTCAATTTCCCGAAGTACAATAAAATTTTTGGCTGGCTTGCCTTTGCCATTGCATTGATTTCTTATGCCTTAACCGTTGAACCTACTGCCAGTTTTTGGGATGCGGGGGAATATATTTCCACTTCTTCCAAGCTGGAAATAGGCCACCCACCTGGCGCACCTTTATATCAAATGCTGGGTGCCTTCTTCTCCATTTTTGCCCCAGACAGCACTTATATAGCACTTTGCGTCAATTTCATGTCGTGCCTGGCTTCAGCTTTTACCATCTTATTTATGTTCTGGTCCATCTCGTTGCTGCTGCGCAAATTGCTCAAGCGCAACAAAGAGGTGTTGTCTGCTACAGATCAAATGGCAGTTATCGCGGCTTCTTTTATAGGCTCGGTGGCATTTGCCTTTACAGACAGTTTCTGGTTTAACGCAGTTGAAGCCGAGGTATATGCGATGGCTATGTTTATGCTGTCTTCCTTATTTTATGTGGCGTTGCTTTGGGAACGCGAAATGTTTAAACCCCGCGGCAATCGCTGGTTAATGCTTATTTGTTTTATCGTGGGACTGTCCTTTGGGGTGCACTTTATGGCCCTGCTTACCATTCCGGCAATTGGGTTTTTGTATTTCTTCAAAAATTACAAAAAGATTACGGTAAAGAATTTTATCCTGGCCAATGTAATCGTTGTGGCGATCCTGATGTTTATTTTCAAATTTCTGCTGCCCTATACCCTGAGCTTTTTTGGCTATGCCGAAGTATTTTTTGTAAACACCATCGGCCTACCCTTTAACAGCGGAACCATTATCGCAGGTCTCCTGTTTATCGCTGTTTTCTGGTGGCTGCTGAAATACACCCGAAAAAAATCATACTACCAGCTCAACACCATTGTACTTTCCATCCTGTTTATATTCATAGGTTTTTCCAGCTGGCTGATGCTTCCCATACGTGCCAATGCAGGGACTGTCATTAATGAAAACAACCCGAA
>CAYNMH010000003.1:79387-83250 GCA_964398145.1 uncultured Flavimarina sp.
TGATGCTTCCCATACGTGCCAATGCAGGGACTGTCATTAATGAAAACAACCCGAATAATGCCCGCGAACTTTTAGCGTACTACAACCGGGAGCAATATCCGGAGACCCATCTGTTTTACGGCCCTCAGTTTACCGAAATCTTTGGCGGGCTCGATGCTCAAAACCCTTATGTTGACGGGAAACCCAACTATGAAAAAGATGAGGAAAGCGGCAAATACATTATTGTAAACGAGTGGAAAAACGCTGTCCAAAACTCAGAAGACCGGCACAAGGTATTTCTTCCGCGTATGTGGAGTACAGATCATATTGCCAACTATATGCAATTTACGGGTCCGCTTGACTTTCAGGTAAAACCGGAATATTCAGATAACCAGGAATTGCTTCAGGCCGTAGCCCAGTTTAAGTCTGATTATGCTAAAGGCCGAATTGATAACGAAGGCTTTCAATCGTTCCTGATGCGCATTCGTAATTATATAAATGTAGATCCACCTTCGTTTGCAGACAATTTGGCTTATATGTTCGACTTTCAGTTTGGCTATATGTACTGGCGGTATTTTATGTGGAATTTTACCGGGCGTCAGGATGATATCCAGGGTAAATACGATGACATACACGGCAACTGGCTTAGTGGGATTCCCTTTGTAGATGAAGCACGTCTGGGCTCTCAGGATAATTTACCTTCAGATGCATTGAATAACAAAGCCCGAAACACCTACTTTTTCCTTCCGCTTATCTTAGGTCTTCTGGGATTGGTTTTTCAGGCCAGTAAAGACAAAAAAAGCTTTTGGGTACTGCTGGTGCTTTTCCTGTTTACCGGGATCGCCCTGAAAATTTATCTTAATGAGCGTGCCTTTGAACCCCGTGAGCGCGATTACGCGCTTGTAGGCTCATTCTATGTTTTTGCTATGTGGATTGGCTTCGGCGTTTATGCACTGTACGATTTACTGAAGGAAAAACTAAATGCAAAAGTGGTCTTGCCCGTGGTAACAATTGTGTGTCTGCTGGCAGCACCGGTTATTCTTGCGGCTCAAAACTGGGATGATCACGACCGCTCCGGTCGTAAAACAGCACTTGCAATGGCCCGGATGTATCTGGACAGTTGTGACGAAAATGCCATTTTATTTACCATTGGGGATAACGACACCTTTGCCCTGTGGTATGTACAGGAGATAGAAGGCTATCGCCGTGATGTGCGTATTGTAAACACCAGCCTTTTTCAGACTGCATGGTATATAGATGATATGAAGCGTAAGGCATACGACAGCGACCCCATCCCGTCCCAATTGACCCACGATAAGTATGTAGCCGGGAACCGGGATGCCGTTTGGTATAATGAAATACGACCAAACGATACTCTGGATATTAAGACCTGGATGAATTGGATAGCCAGTGACGATCCCAGAACGATGGAGGAACTTCAAAGCGGAACTATGGTACACACCTATCCTACCAAATTTGTACGTATTCCGGTGGATAAAAATACTGTGATTGCTAATGGCATTGTACCTCAAAAAGATGCTGATCTCATCGCTGACGACATTGTTATCAATGTAAACGAAAACATCCTTTATAAAAATCGTTTATTGATGCTGGATGTTATTGCAAACAATAACTGGGAGCGTCCTATTTATTTTACAGGTGGAAGTTTTGGCGATGATGATTATTTATGGATGAAAGATTACCTGCAGCTCGATGGCGTTTGCTATAAGCTTGTACCTATTCAAACGCCTATTGACCCTAAGGCTCCTTATGACATGGGACGCATTGATTCTGAAAAATTCTACGACATTGCGATGAACTGGTACTGGGGTAATAGCGGTGATCCTGATATTTATCACGATACCGAAACCCGAAGAAATGGAATAACCTACCGCGGAAACCTGGCCCGGCTCATAGAACAACTTATTGCCGAAAATCAACTGGATAAAGCTAAGGATGTACTTGACCTGGCGATGGAAAAAATGCCGGTAGATATTTTTGAGTATTACACCCTGCTCGAACCGTATATAAGCGGTTATTATGAAGTGGGAGAACAGGAACGTGCCCGGGAATTGTGGAATCAGGTAGCTCAAAAATACCAGGAAAAGCTAGACTACTGGAGTACCTTAAGCCTAAGCAGACAATATCAATATGCGCAGGATATCATCACCGATATTGAGCGCTACCGCAGTCTGGTAGATTTACTCATCATTAACCAGGATCAGGAGATTTTACCGGAAAAAGCTCGGGAATTCAACACGTATCTGCGGAAGTTCAGTCAGTTTTACGGAGAGGATGAAACCGAACCCGAAACAGCTCCTTCTGCAGAGCCCGGTCGGGATACCTCGATAGCCATACCGGCTGATACGGCTGCGCTTGAATAATCTTTTCAAAATAAATCTACCCGTAAAGACGCCTAAGATTCTTAAGCGTCTTTACCCGGGTTATATTTGGGATATTAAAGACCGGAGTTCAAAGGTTAAAAAAATATATTTAACCTTTGATGACGGTCCTATTCCCGAAGTTACCCCCTGGGTTTTAGAAACCCTGAATGCGTTTAATGCCAAAGCTACTTTTTTCTGTATCGGCGAAAACATCACAAAACACCCGGAAGTTTTTCAACAGCTACTCAACAGCACACACAGCATAGGCAATCACACCTTTAATCATTTAAAGGGATGGGCAACCTCAAAAAAGAATTATTTAGAAAATACTCGAAAAACAGAGATTCTTTTAGAGCAGGCGGGAGTGAAACTCAAACTTTTTCGCCCACCGTATGGAAAAATCAAACGTAATCAGGCCAGAAGTTTAAAGAGAGAAGGGCATAAAATTATAATGTACGATGTTATTGCCGGAGATTGGGACGCACAATTGACGGCAGATGCGTGTTTAAAAAATGTAATTGATCATGCACAGGATGGGAGTATTATTGTATTTCACGACAGTCTTAAAGCAGAAAAAAATATGAAAGCAGCACTACCCAATGTGCTAAATCATTTTCAAAGACTGGGGTATCAATTTGAAGCGATTACATAAATTTCTGAACAATCGCTATCAGTGAGTTTGCGTCCTGCTCACCGCTTTGACGCCATTTCATCTCCCCTTTTTTATAAATCACCAAAGTGGGCAAGCCTTTAATTCGCAAGGCTTCCGCGAGTTCTGGATTTTTGTCAATGTCTATTTTAATGACTTTTGCCTTATCTCCTAGCGCGGCAGCAACATCCCGCATCACCGCATGCATCGTATTTGATTCTTCATTCCATTCGGTGTAAAAATCGAGAAGCACCGGGATATTCAGGTCTATGAGGGCTCCAAACTTTGACATAGTCACGCTCTTTAGTTGCCTAAATATAAGGTTTAAACCTAAAGATTTATCAGAGAATTATAATTTTCTCAATTCACAATCAGATTATAACTGGTTACCAAAAATTGATTTGGCGTGGAAGATGTGTTCCGCTCTACAAAAATCTCAATATAATCAGAGGGATTCATACTTACAGTACCTATAATCGATAGTCCATGCCTATCATTTGTATTATTGACATCGTATACAACTTCAGTACCTGGAACTAGCACCCCATTTTTTCGTATTGAAAAGGTCATGCGCATACCGCCTATAGCGGTAAATGATATTGCCCCAAAAACATTTATAGACCTGAGCTTTTTACCTTCATAAATTAATCTGTTAGAAACCGAACTTGAAGATCTAAACATTCGTGTAGATGATGTAGTAACGGGCAGTTTAATACTCCCGGCACCTAAAGTAACTACGGATGAAGAGTCGTAAAATAAATTCCCTGTGGATTGATTATCAGATTCCGCGGGAATCCCCGGGCAATTTACCGTCCAATTATTGGTAAAATTATATCCCGGATAAGAACCTG
>CAYNMH010000003.1:83350-87143 GCA_964398145.1 uncultured Flavimarina sp.
CCCGGGCAATTTACCGTCCAATTATTGGTAAAATTATATCCCGGATAAGAACCTGTGGTATAACGGCTCACATACGGATTAGAAGAGTTCCCGGAAAATACGGTACTCAGTATAACACCATTAGTCACGCTGGGATTAGCACTCACATCAAAGGCTATTGCAGTACCTGAAACCGTACTGAAACCACTTACTTTTTGAACATTCCCGAAGGTGCCAGTAAGCTTTTCATAAGTCCCATTGTTTGAACTAAACCAGGCCTGATTATTCAGCAACAAATTACCAATATTCGTATAGGTAATGCCATTGGTATTATTTACAAACTGAACTACATTTCCAAAAAACAGTCCAAGGCCTGAAACCGTTCCCACGCTCGTGGTGGTACCAGCTACTACCGTATTTTGCAGAAGCAGGGATTCGGTAGCACTTCCATTTATATTAAAAGCTCGCGCACCTGTAATGGTGATGTTTCGAATACTTCCTCCTGAAGAACCCGAAAAGACCGTACCCCCGGGGTAGCTTAAAACATCTTCGGTAGCATCTAAACCTGAAACGTATGCACCATTCAGGTTAATAGATGCAGAAAGTGAGATAAGCCCATTTATCTCATAATAGGTATTTTCATCAAGAGTTATAACGCTACCTGAAGCTGTAGGAAAATCTGCCTGACTTTTAACCAGCACATAGTTATCTCTCACTTCTGCCCCTTCCAATTTGGACCAGGCACTGGTTTCGTAATAATAAAATGAGGATTCATCAGTATCGTATACGAGTAACCCATCGGCGGGGTTAGCAATAGCTAAACGCTGTGCTGTAGTCATCCTGGGTGTTAAAACACCCTGATTTTCAGATTGCACTTCGAGTATGGCAGAAGGATCAGGACTTACAGTACCAATACCCACCTGCGCTAACCCATAAAAATCACTGAAGAAAAATAAGAGAATTAGATATCTGTACACACGCATAATTCAAATAATTAACTCTTGAAATTATGCATTTAAAAGTATTTTTATAAACTTTTATAGATATTTAACAGACTAAATCGATTTAAATTGTAAGAAATAACTTATTTTTTAGTTTTTAGCGTGATAACCGTTACTTCGGGCCAAATACCCACACGACCCGGGTATCCTAAATAACCAAAACCTCGGTTTACGTTAAGTATTCTTTCCTTTTCTTTATAAATTCCCGCCCAGTTTTCATAGCGGTATTGTACAGGACTCCAACGTATAAATCCCGGAATTTCAATGCCAAATTGCATCCCGTGAGTATGACCGCTTAAAGTAAGTTGGTAATTTTTTGGATCATTTTTTAGGCGTTCTGACCAATAGGTGGGATCGTGACTCATTACAACTTTGAAATCTGAAGAATTTAGACCGGCTGTGGCCCGGTCAATATCTCCTACCTGTTTAAAACCCGCTCCCCAGTTTTCAACACCCACCAGTGCCAATCGAGCGCCGTTTCGCTCTAAAAACACATGCTCGTTAAGCAATAACTTCCATCCCATATTACGCTGCAAATCCTTCAGCCTTTGTAGATTTTGTTCTTTAGCCTCCTGCGACTCCCAATCGGCATAATCACCATAATCGTGGTTTCCTAAAACTGAAAATACTCCGTCCGTAGCTCTTAATTCTGAAAACAAATCGGTCCAGCCTTCCATCTCGCTGGCAAAATTATTGACCAAATCACCTGTAAATAAAATCACATCACTTTCCTGCTCATTGATTAGATCAATACCATACTTTATCTTTTCAGCATCGTCAAAACTACCGCTGTGAATGTCGCTAATCTGAGTAAGCCGGTACCCATCAAACGCTTCGGGCAAATCCTCAAATTCTAAGGTATAATTGAGCACCCGGTATCGGTACTTACCACGGTACATTCCATAAATTAATGACGCAAATGGAATGGCAGCAATACCCAGGGCAAGACCACTAACAAATTTTCGCCGGGAAGGCAAACTAAATGAATTTTGAGAAGTGAAAAGCCGATTATAAATAGCAACGAGGAACCGCAATACATCTTCGCCAAAGAGAATAACGATCAGTATTAATTTGGGAACAAAAAGCACCAAAAACCAACCCAGCAAATACATTTCCCCTACTTTAATTCCGCGCGAGCGATCGAGATGTGTAAGTGTATAAATGAATACTGCTAAAAAAGCTAAGGATAGTGCAATGTATATTAGGGCAAAAAAAGTACTTCTTGTAAACGTTCTAAAGGCCTGAAAGGCATAGATATCTACCAAAATATAGATTAGAATAAAAATAAACCAGCGCATTGTTATGTTTTTGAAGGCTTAATATTACTGAAGTATAGGTAGAGATTTTATAAATAAGTTCTAATTTTTCGACAATAATTTGAATACAGATTCGCCAGACCTTTGTTAACTTAACCCCCGATTTAGTATGACATATATGAAACGACGAAATTTCTTAACATCGGGAGCACTGAATACCCTGGCGCTGGGCCTTGGCCTGTCTGGGGTAGCTAAAACAGGGAGCATTTCTATGAACTTGGAAAAAAAAAGTAATCAAAAAGCTACAGCGAAGGGCCCTGTGGCTATTTGCACCTGGGAATTTACCAATGCTAATGCCACAGCAGGCAAACTGTTGGATGAGGGACAAAGCGCTCTGAATGCAGTCGTTGAAGGCGTAGCAGTTGAAGAAGAGAATATCAAAAATACCACAGTAGGGAAAGGAGGTTCGCCAGACCGTGAAGGCAATGTCACCCTTGACGCCTGTGTGATGGATCATAAGGGCAATTGCGGGGCTGTGATGTGTGTAGAAGACATAACCCACGTAGCCGCACTGGCACGTAAAGTGATGGAAGACACGCCGCACGTCATTCTCGCCGGTGAAGGAGCGAAAGAATTTGCTGTAAACAATGGTTTTACTGCGGAAAATCTACTCACCGAATCTTCTGAAATGGCCTGGAAAGAATGGCTTAAAGAATCGAAATACCAACCCATTATCAATATAGAAAATCACGACACTATAGGCATGCTGGCCTTAGATGTGAACGGCGATATCTCCGGTGCGTGCACCACTTCAGGCCTGGCATATAAAATGAAAGGACGCGTAGGGGACAGCCCTATTATAGGCAGTGGATTATTTGTAGACAATGCCATAGGCGGTGCGGTGGCTACAGGTATGGGTGAAGAAGTAATAAAAACAGTGGGCAGTTTTTTAATCGTAGAACTCATGCGTAACGGAATGTCACCCCAGGAAGCCTGCGAAGAAGCTGTTCGCAGAATTGTCACTACAAATCCCAATCACGTCAATTTTCAGGTAGCCTATATCGCCTTGAATAAACAAGGTGAAACCGGATGTTATTGCATTCATCCCGGTTTCAAGATGATGAAATATGAAGAAGGCATTAATAAACCAATTACTGCAAAAAGTCATTTACAGTAAAAACTATTCCTCGATATATATGGTATTTTAACTAAGTAATTTTTAGCTACGATTAAAATTCCTATATTCGCACTGTGCTTAATAGCAAAAAATATTTAAGACTGTTGTAATTGACTTGTAATAATCAATTATGATTTGGGGTGAAAGCCAGCTCTCGCAGCTGGCTTTCTTTATTTTATATAATTAAAGTTTCTGCTCTAAAAACCATACGCCACATTAGTAGCCCACGAAAGTAAACGGGGTGCTGAACAAGGGTTAAACGAATTTTTTTCTGAATAACACGTATGCAAACCCGAAGTGAAGCGTTTAGTATTTCTTTCCACAACTGGCTTTCTTTATTTTATATAATCAAAGTTTCTGCTCTAAAAAATCACACGCCA